>NZ_BKFU01000001.1:0-184637 GCF_008980265.1 Acinetobacter sp. TUM15064
TGTGGATATAAATATCTCCGATACATTAACTCGCCACCTTATTTTTCCCCTGCTCTTTAGCTTGAAACAAGGCACGATCGGCTTTCTCCAAAAGTTCAGTCCAACTCGCAGCTCCAATCGCAACACCAATACTTATGGTCACACTCAAATCTGGACTACGTGTTGAATCCATTGATGCTGCTTCATAAATTTCACAGCGAATCTTCTCAGCAATTTTTAAAGCACGTTCCATGCTAATGTTTTCAATGAGTACAATAAATTCATCGCCGCCATAACGCACCAACAAATCAGAAGTCCGAATATTATCTTTTAATTTCTCAGCCACAAACTGAATGACTTGGTCACCCACCAAATGCCCATGAACATCATTCACTTGTTTAAAATAATCAATATCCATCATCATTAAACAAGTTTCAGAAAACTGCGTCGGCTGATTTTCCAAAAGCTTAATGTACTCGTTAAGCGCATAACGGTTTGCGACGCCTGTTAAAGAATCCAAATGTGCAATATTTTTCAACCGAAATTCCAATGCATCCCGTTGCTGAAGCGTGTGTTTAAGCTGCTGTATCGCTGTAAACAATGAATGTACATTGGCGGATTGATCTTTAGACTCTAAATCGTTAGAACGCATACTCGAATTAGACAAATCGAGGAGGATTTCCCGCGCCTGAATTAATGGAGCAAAAACTCTTTTTTGTGCGTAAATCATAGTGAATAACGCAGCAATAATCGAGACTAATGAAATACTTACAGTCGTGAGCAAGACATTTTTAGCCTTACGCTTTTCAAGTGTGGCCTTTTCCACACTATATTTGAGTAAATAATTCTGCAAATCCACAACCGTAGTGAATTTATCAACAATCACCTCGGTAAGTTGTGTTCCCGTTAAATAATATGGCCGATGATAAATACTTTCATTCATCAGTCGCTCAACAATCAACAATCCTTTGGCTAAGAACTCATTATAAACAGCTTGATGTAATGCCTTGAATTCAGAGGTTTTATCACGTTCAGGTTGGAGGGTATCAATCAGCTCCCACAAGTACATGACTTGCTTACGTGTTTGTAAGGAACGCGCCAAGTTGGTTTCAGGAATCGGTTGTTCAAAGGTTACATGCGCCATGACATTTGATGCTGCCCGCCCAGCTTGATCCCTTAAATCTGCCAATAACAAAATTTGCGTATAAAAATTTGAAATGGCCGTGTCCTTTCCTTCTGAAACGGCAATCACATCTTTTAAAACATCATGGCTACGCTCCCAAGCCGTAAACATTTTTAAAATAGCTTGATCCATTTTTTCTGCATTACGTTGCTCACGTGGCAAAGCTGCATATTGATCTACTTGCTGTCTTCCCTGTGCTAATGCTTGTTCGAGCTGAGAAAATAAGTCTAAATTTAAATTAGAAAATCCCGATTTTTTAAGAATTTTCTGGGTACTACGCATTTGTTCATCGACATTAGCCCGATATGCTTTTAGCTCCAAGACATGTTTAGCAAAGTCTTGTTGATTACTCGACATCACTTTATTCGCTGGTGCACGCTCTCGCGAAATTTTATTGGCAAGGTCGGCTACTGCTTGCAAAGCTTGTATCTCAATAAGTGCTTGGTTAGCTTTTAGATAATCATTATAACTTTTGACCATCAAGGGAATAGAAAGACTACACAATGACAAAATAATAATGCTCATTGCGACATATAACTTTTTACTCAGATGTTCAGAGCGTACTTCTCGCATACTTAAACTACGCCCCCTATTCTGAAAAAAGAAAAAAATATAATCAATAATGCTCATTATACAAACAATATATCTCTTATTTAAGTCATTAATTCTTTGTTTTGCCTAGTTTTTAGTATTCATTCATGCAAAATTCCTTGAGGCTCATACTCAAATACAAATGAAAGCTAAGGAAATCAATCATTAATAACTTTCATGTTAAAGATGAATTTCTTTCAATATTTTTTTAGACGCTTACATTTGAAGATGTCATATTTACATACGCAACATTATGGTGCATAATGCACAACATTGGGGCGAATTAGAATATACTCTCAGCAAATATTCTAATTTTCCCACAAGTTTTGGCAAGAAAACCCAATCTCCTCAAAAGATTGGGTTTTTTTTATGCCATGTTAAAATATGAATGAATGTATCGAATAAAATAATGCACTATTTTAGTTCAAAAAATATTTTAACCCCTTGCCTGCTTATAAAATAAAAGTCTCTGAATTTTAAATAAAAAAAAGCCCAACCTTGGGGAAAGTTGGGCATATAAACAAAAACTGTTTGAGGAGAATTAGCTTCTCAGAAAACAACAATATTGTTAAATGATTCGCTAAAATAATTATGAAATAAATCTGCTCGATTGTAAAGCCAAGTAAAGCACTATGAATTGATATAATTGCACAAAAATTGTGAGAATTCTCACAAATGACTTGCAGATATGTACATTATGCAAGCAAAAAGCCGTTTTAATGCACTAAATTTAAGCATTTACATGATTTATGTCACAAAATTGAAGTGTTTAAAGGGGACTTTATTAGTTTTTTTACCGTTTGTTATTATTAATTCAATCTAATTTATCAATTAAAGAATCAGTTCAGGATAATTCAATATTGCACATTCTCTGTTTTATAAATAGATATACCCTATTGTTCTGACATAAGTTTTTTTTGGTTGACATGGATCTGTTTATTTGAGCATTTTTTACTCAATATCATAATTAGAGTATTTACTCAATATTATAATGTCATTAGAGTTCATTGACTTAATAAATTGTTACAATAGAATGTTCATTGTTTAATCCAATGTTAACAAACTGGTAAATATCATGAAAAAACTCGGTTTAGCCACTGCTTTATTATTAGCCATGACCGGTGCTCAAGCATACCAATTCGAAGTACAGGGTCAATCTGAATACATCGATGCATCTGATGCAAATGACAAAGATTTTACTGGCGGTTTACAAGGTACTTTCTACTTTAAAGATGTTGATTCATCTAAAGGTCCTTTAGCTGAAGCTGCTTTTTTAAACCAAGCTTCAAATGTTTCTTTGGCATATAACTATGCTGAATTAGGCTCTGAAGGTACTGATTTCATCGCTCACAACTACGGCGCAAAAGCTGAAGCGTATATCCCAACTAAAGTTGTTCCTGTATATGCAAGTGCATCTTACAGCCACACTATTTTAGATGGTAAAAACAGCGAAACGCCTGATGACAATGGTGACCGTTATGCACTTGAAGTGGGTGCTTTAGCTGCTCCGAACTTCTTGGTTGCTGTAGGTTATACTAGTGTTGCCGACCAATTTGCTCTTGATGCGTTCAATGTAATGAGCAATGGTGTTGTTAAAGCTGTTGGTGAAACCGCAACAATTGGTGAAGACCAAGACGCAATCACTGCACGTACTAAATATGTAGGTAACATCGACGGTACAAACATGGCACTTGGTTTAGAAGCTGGTCTTGTTTATGGCGACGACACCGCTTACCAATTAAAAACTGATTTGTACTTAACGCCTAAATTGAGCGTAGGCGCATCTTATGCTGAATCAAGCTTTGCAGGTACTCCTGACTCAGCTTGGGGTGCAAACGTTAACTACTTCATCACTCCAGCAGTTGCTGTAGGCGCAAGCTATGTAAATGCTAACGCTAAAGAAATCGAAAATCTCGATACACAAACTGTTGGCGTAAATGCTAAATTCCGCTTCTAATTCAATTTAGAAACTGAATAAAAAAAAGGACGCTTGAAGCGTCCTTTTTTTAGTTTGTGGTTCTGACTAAATTTAAGAAATGTAAATGACGTTCGTACTGGTCAATAATATCTTGCAGTAGATCTTCTAAAGTCCAATCCATCACATCATAATTCTGCCCGCCTTCTCTTAAGAAAACCTCAGCCTGATAAAACTGCTGTTCCTCCAGTCTATCCGCCATAAAACTGGGTGGCTGGGTTTCACGGGCAACCACCTGATAGATGAAGTTAATTTCATTATGGTGATCTACGCGTAACTGCAAGCCATGCTCAATCTGTTGAATGGTCACGTCTAATTGACGACGCTGGAATTCCTTTTGTACCGCCGAAAAAGCAGCTTGCACCCGCTGTTCAATAAACTGCTCCACCTCAAGCTGAGTATGCGGATAATGCATAATCAGACCTAGACGCTGTTGCCAACTGCGTGGATTTTGAATCGCACGAGGGGTAATTCGCGCATCTTGCAGTGCACGCATTTTGGTGACATCTAAACGTAGTGCTTTCAATAAGCCCCAGCAGACCAACAGCATAATCAAAGTAAACGGTAAAGCACTCATAATTGTGGCCGATTGTAAGGCGGACAGCCCACCTGCCATCAGTAGGATAATCGACAGTAAAGCAATCAGAATGGTCCAAAACAACCGTTGCCATAAAGGTGAATTTTCTGTTTCTGCAGTTAAGTAATCAATCACCAATGAACCTGAGTCAGCAGAAGTGACAAAGAATAACACCACCAAAGCGGTCGCAATCAGACTTGATATTTGAACGAAAGGCAAATGAGTTAAAAATTCAAATAGTGCAACCGATGAATCTTGTTGTACCGCAGTAATTAAAGAAGTGTGGCCTTCTTGAATAATACTGAACAGTGCCGCATTTCCCATAAAGCCCATCCAAATCAGCGTAAAACCTGTAGGAATGAACAGTACCCCAACAATAAACTCGCGAATGGTTCGACCTTTAGACACTCGGGCAATAAACATCCCCACAAAAGGCGACCACGAAATCCACCAAGCCCAATACATAATCGTCCAACCACCAATCCAACCATTCGGTTGATAGGCATATAGGTTGAAGGTCATGGCAAATAAGTTGGAAACATATTGCCCTGCATTTTGAATGCTGGTTTGTAGGATATAAATAGAAGAACTGGCAAAAAAGACAAACAGTAATAACACCAATGCGAGTACCAAGTTCAGTTCAGACAAACGTTTAATACCTTTATCCAAACCAAAACCAACCGAGAGTGAAGCCAAAAAAGTGACAAAGATAATCAGTCCGACCTGAATCCCGATACTTTGCTGGATACCAAATAAATAATTCAGTCCCGAGTTAATTTGAGTTACCCCAAATCCAAGTGTAGTAGCGATCCCAAAAATAGTGCCTAAGGTTGCAAAAGTATCAACCGCATCTCCCGTTGCACCATAAATTTTTTTACCGACCAAAGGATATAAAGCGGAGCGAACTTTTAAAGGCAAATTATGTCGGAAAGAGAAATAAGCCAGTGACAAGCCTACAAGCGCATAAATGGCCCATGCATGTAATCCCCAATGGAAAAAGGTAATGCGCATCGCTTGTTGTGCAGCATCTACAGTTTGTCCATCGCCCGTGGGCGGATTGACATAGTGCATCACGGGTTCAGCCACACCAAAGAACATGAGACCAATCCCCATACCCGCGGTAAATAGCATGGCGAACCAAGAACCACTGCTATATTCAGGTAAACTATGGTCTGGACCAAGTTTGATTTTCCCCATGTCGGAGAGTGCAATAAATACCAGTATGATGAGAAATAATGCAACGGCTAAGACATAAAACCAGCTAAATGAATCAATAATCCATTGATTTAAATGTTTGGTCAAAGCCTCAAACCCGCTTGGGTCAAAAAGAATTAAGGCTAGAAAAAGCACTAGAATCACGACCGTGCTAAGAAATACATTCTGTTTGACGTTCGCAAACAGTGATGGTTTTATGGAAGGCATAATTCCCCCAGAAAATTATTTTTAATACAAAGATATAACCAAGATGGTTAATGAGACGAGTCTAATTCAGACTGAAAAGTGAATTGTTTAAAGTTTAACGATTCAGAACCATCATAATTTATGTTTAAAAATAAGGCAGTGCGAATCCTGTAACAGTTTAATTTTCTTTATGATCATTGGGTCGATGCTGAATATATTGCAATGCGATTAAACGAGAGACAATTAGCGCAAAATACATGACGCCACAAAACATCTGTAACATGGCAATCATACGGGCCAGTGGTGTTAGTGGCATTAAATCAGACAAGCCCGTTGCCGACTGCAAACTAAAACTTAAAAATAATAAATCTAGCCATGACTGTGCGCCCACCACATTGGGATTTAAAAAGCTATTGGGCTCCAAAATCTGACAAATGCTATATAGAAAAGCAAAGCCCCATGCGATAAGGGTAAACACTGCACCTGCTGCAAAAAGCTCATCTTTGGTCAGATAACGGTCTGCGAACATATAGCGCAACAAGCCATAGGCCGCAATAAAATACGCCATTGCTTCAAAGGCATGACTAATCACCAAGAGCATCGGATGCGTGGCACCCAACAAAATCAATAAGGAAAAGAACAGGGCTCCACCGACAAAACTCAGCCCTAGAATGGTAAATACTGGGGTTTGGCGTATGACTTTGGCAATCATCAATAACACCAATACACCTAAACCCCAAACCAAGACGCGCAAAGACAAACTATGTCCGCTCAGCATCGCCAAGATCAGCATCATAAATTGCAGTAACAGCAGCCATGCTGAAGGGAGTAAGCGGAAACCTTTCCAAAAGTCGACCAATACCTGCATATCTAGCCATCCAAGTTATTATTTTTTAAAGCCCAGTGTGGTTCATTTTTGTTCTACGTGGTTAATTTAACATGAATAAAATAGGAAGCTCATGGTTTTTGTAGATGTCATCACGTTCCTTTTCATCTTACTTACTTTTCCGCTAATACCTCCATCTAACAATGTCTAGATAAAAGACAGTTTGCGGTCAAAAGTTCAGAGCTACCCACAAAAAAAAAGCCCCCATCAGTTGGGGCTTTTTTTATCAGGTTCAGATTAGTGATCTGAAGCACCTGAGATACCAATACCTGTTTGTGAACGTACATACTGCGCATCAAATGCTTTACGTTCTGCTTGAGCTTGTGCTGAATTATCAGTCACAGAGAACAACCAGCAGCAGAAGAACGCCAATGGCATAGCAAAGATTGCTGGACCATTGAATGGGTTCACTGGGGTTTCAGAGATAGCCAAGGTATCTACCCAAACCGCTTTAGATAAGATAATCAATGTTACTGCAGTTGCTAGACCAACCACGCCACCAATCACCGCACCACGTGTGGTTAAACCTTTCCAGAACATTGAAAGTACAAGTACTGGGAAGTTTGCACATGCTGCTACAGAGAATGCTAGACCCACCATGAAGGCTACGTTTTGCTTCTCGAACAGAATTCCTAAAATCATCGCAAAAATAGCAAGACCTAAAGTCGCGATTTTAGACATACGAAGTTCAGATTCAGGGGTTGTTTGACCTTTCTTGAATACGTTTGCATACAAGTCATGTGAAATTGCTGAAGCACCAGACAATGTCAAACCAGCTACTACGGCAAGAATTGTTGCGAATGCTACCGCTGAAATGAAGCCCATGAACAAGTCACCGCCAAGAGCGTCAGACAAGTGCACCGCAGCCATGTTGTTACCACCTACAAGCTCAAGCTTGCCAGTTACTGCCATTTTCGCAACATCAAGGAACTGAGGGTTATTCGATACATAAAGGATCGCACCAAAGCCAATGATGAAAGTTAATAGGTAGAAGTAACCAATGAAACCTGTTGCAACAACCACTGATTTACGTGCTTCTTTAGCATCTTTAACAGTAAAGAAACGCATCAAGATGTGTGGAAGACCTGCTGTACCGAACATTAATGCAAGACCTAAAGAAATCGCATCAATTGGGTTCGCTGCAAGTTTACCAGGGCCCATAATATTGCCCGCTTCTGCTAAAGAAATATCATGTACTTTAGAGAAAACTTGAATTGATTGAGAGAACATTTCAGAGAAGCTGAAGCCCACGCCTTTCATCACCATGAAAGCCATGAATGTTGCGCCAGACAAAAGCATTACAGCTTTAATAATCTGCACCCAAGTCGTTGCCAACATCCCACCGAAGATCACGTAAGCCATCATCAGAAGACCGACAATTACTACAGCAATGTTATAGTTCAAACCAAATAACAGTTTGATCAGCTGACCTGCACCCACCATCTGAGCGATCAGATAGAATGCAACAACAACCAGTGAGCTTACTGCTGCAAGTGTACGTACTGGTTTCTCCGCTAAACGGAATGACACCACGTCAGATAAGTTGAACTTACCTAAGTTACGTAGACGCTCAGCAACCAAGAACAATACGATTGGCCAGCCCACCATGAAGCCAAGTGAGTAAAGCAAACCATCAAAGCCTGAGCTGAAAACCATTGCGGAAATACCCAAGAATGACGCTGCGGACATATAGTCACCCGCAATTGCTAAACCATTTTGGAAGCCCGAAATACCGCCACCCGCTGTATAAAAGTCAGCAGTATTGGTGGTTTGTTTTGCTGCCCATTTAGTGATCAGCAATGTAAAGCCCACAAAAATTGCGAACATGATAATGGCATGCCAGTTTGTCGCCTGCTGTTGAGCCTCACCTAAATCAGGGCTTGCGATTGCTAGGCTTGAAGCCAACAGTGTTATCGTAGCGACTGTAAGCGCTTTCAATGAATTCCATTTCATTAGTGCTGTCCTTTCTCTTGCGCAATGGCTTCAACTTCACGCATTGCTTCTTCATTTAATGCATCTAGTTTGTTATTCGAAATATACGAATACACACCACATAAAACAAAAGACAATACAATAATGCTTAGCCCTAATGGCATGCCAATCGTGGTCACCCCACCACTGACTGAGGTCATTAGAAACTCTTTGTTGTAACCAACTAACAACATGAAACCAACGTACACAACCAACATAATGCCCGTTAATGTCCAACTGAGTTTACTTTTACGACTAACCATTTCCTTGAATTTGGGATTTTGTAGAATCTGTTCTACTTGTCTCTCGTCCATAACCACACTCCTGTCTGTATCCAACCGTAGATACAATTTTTTAATTCGAATTATTACATTTGCTAAATTAGCAAGCTTCTGTATTGGTTGTAATTTAGACTTTGGTCTCTAAATTTTAAACAAGCACAGCAGGCTCTCTCCGAGATGCGTTATGATGCAACCATGGTGGAAAAACTTTAGGTAAAATGAACAGCTGGCTCATCATAGGGGTCTTGGCCCTCTACATTGCATTACTCTTTATCTGTGCCTTTTTTGGTGAAAAACATGCCAGTCGCCTGAGTACGCGTGGGCGCATGCTATTGTTTAGTTTAACTTTAGGCGTCTACTGCTCATCATGGACTTTTTATGGTGCTACAGGTGCCGCAGTTCGTGAAGGCATTATCTTTCTGCCCATTTACCTTGGTCCACTACTCTTCGTTGCACTGGGCTATGACATTTGGCGTCGTTTAGGGCGTGTCCGCCAGCACCATGCGATTTCATCCATCGCAGACTTTGTCGCAGCACGCTATGGTAAAAGCGGACCTTTAGCCTCAATGGTGACTATCCTCGCCGTCATTGCCATTATTCCTTACCTTGCCCTTCAGCTGCGGGCCATTGCCCTCAGTGCTGCGGTAATTTTAGAACCAACAGCAGGTAGCATTGCCTCAACCACCAACGGTGTCCTGTTCCTCACTGGCATTTTGGCCATTTTGGCCATGATTTTTGGAACCAGACAGATTGCCAATACCGAACAACATGGCGGTCTGATGTTAGCAGTTGCCTTTGAGTCTTTTGTCAAACTATTTGCTTTACTCTGTGTGGCCCTCTTTTTCGTGTTTGCTGCACCTGAAAATGTCCATCAAATCTCTAAAGACGTCGCAGAGACGTTCCATCAAGTACAGCTAATCGGTGTGCCCGATACCTTCTGGATTCAAACCTTATTAGCAGGGTTAGCGATCATTTGTTTACCGCGTCAGTTCCACGTCGCTGTGGTTGAACTCCGCGATGAAAAGCACATTCGCGGGGCACGGCGCTGGTTTGCTGTCTATTTAGTTTTAACCATCATTGCGATTATCCCGATTGCCAGTTGGGCGCTGCATGCAACGCCTGGTTATTTAGCGATCCCGGATGTCGCAGTCTTGTCTTTACCTTTGAGTTATGGACAAGACTGGCTAACTCTTTTGGCATTTTTAGGGGGATTTTCGGCCTCTACGGGTATGTTATTGGTATCATCCGTCGCCTTATCTATCATGCTGAGTAACGACCTGATCATGCCAGCTTTATGGCGCACAAATGTGCTATCACGTCATGACAAGCGTCTACCTTTGGTACTGAAATTCACCCGTCGGGTCTGTATTTTAGCCGTCATGCTTCTGGGCTTTTTGTTCTTCCATTTCTTCAATGACATTGACCAATTATCAGTCTTTGGCTTATTGGCCTTTAGTGCTGTGGCTCAATTCTCACCTGCTCTCATTGGTGGTCTTTACTGGCGTGGTGGTAGTAAACAAGGGGTCTATGCAGGTCTATTGGCAGGTTTTGGCATGTGGGCCTACACCCTGCTGTTACCCACTGTATTACGCAGTTTGCCGGCTGAATATGCACACTTCACCGAAAGCTTCCTCAATTTCGGACCAATGGGTATTAACTGGTTACGTCCTGAAGCCCTGCTCGGTTTTGAATCCTTTGCCGCGCTTACCCATGGGGTAGTATGGGCACTCGGTCTGAATATTATTTTATACATTTGGATTTCCCGTGTATTTCGTCCAAGCGTGGCTGAACAAATTCAGGCTGAAAGCTTTTTCTATTATGAAACCAAGCCACTGCCAACACAAAGCACGTCAACGGACATCAGCTACATTCATCATGATGTTGCACGTTTGAAAGTCGGTGATTTGATCACCTTAGCCAAACGGATTACAGGCGATGGCGCAACCATGCGCGCATTTCAACAGTTCTGCGCACAAAACAATGTGGTGCTGAATGAAAACAGCAATGCCAACGGTATGTGGTGGCGTTTCACTGAACAATATCTGGCAGGCACCATCGGCGCTGCATCGGCACGTACCCTGCTCACCACCGCCATGGTCAACAATGGTCTCGCACTTGGCCAAGTGGCAAACATTTTAGACCAAGCCTCACAATGGCAACGTTTTAATCAAAACCTGATCATGACCATGATTGACCACATGACCCAAGGGGTGAGTGTGGTCGATGAAAACATGTGTTTGGTGGCATGGAATAACCAATATTTAAAACTGTTTGATTATCCTAAAGACATTGTTTATGTCGGTTGTCCAATTTCTGATTTGATTCGATATAACGCAGAACGTGGCGAATGTGGCCCAGGTTCGGTCGAGGAACATGTACGGAAACGGATGCACTGGATGCAAGTTGGTAGCGCACATGAGTTTGAACGGATCCGTAAAGATGGTCGTGTCATTCAAATGCGCGGTAACCCGATTGAAGGGGGTGGATTTGTCACCACCTTTGCCGACATTACCGCCTTCCGTGAAAATGAAGCCATGCTGGAGGCACGGGTTCAAGATCGAACTCAACAGTTGGCAGATGCATTGTCTGAACAACAACTGGCACGTGAACAAGCCGATAAAGCCAATATGTCAAAAAGTCGCTTTATTGCCGCTGCCAGTCATGACTTATTGCAACCGATGCATGCTGCACGTCTGTTCAGTACCGCTTTAGAACAAAGTGTACAAAGTGAAGAAGACCGCAAAACTTTACAACAGCTTGATCGTGCCTTACATGGGGCGGAAAGTATGTTGTCTGCATTATTAGATATTGCCCGTCTTGAAGGTGGCACTATTCAACCCAACCGTCAGGCTTATCCGCTACATGATTTACTCAGTGACCTTGAATTGCAGTTTAAATCTATTGCCGCACAACGAGGTATTCGTTTCAGCGTACATGATGCGCAATTCTGGATAGATACCGACCCACAGTGGATTCGTCGTATTATTCAAAACTTTGTCAGTAATGCCCTGCGCTATACTGCCAAAGGCAAAGTGGTGGTGGGTGTACTTCGTTCCAGTGATCAACCACGTCATATTCGAATTGGGGTTTGGGATACAGGCCCCGGTATTGCAGAAGAACAACGAATCAAACTGTTTCAAGAATTCGAGCGCTGTGGTCATACGTCGCCATGGGGTGAACAAGGTTTAGGTCTGGGCTTAGCCATCGTGCAACGAATGACCAGTCTGCTCGACTACCCTGTACATGTCTATTCAGAATATGGCAAAGGTTCCTGCTTTATGATTGAAGTCCCGATCATAGACCCACCAAAAGTGGTTGCTGCACCTGTACAGGCCGTTCCACTCAAAACCAAAGCCTATAAAATTCTGTGTTTGGACAATGACGAAACGATTTTAGAAGGGATGTCGACGTTACTCACTAAATGGGGCTATCAAGTGTTTAAAGCGACTGAACCTGAACAAGCGTTTGAAATGATTCAGCAAGAAAACATTCAGGTCTGGTTGGTCGATCAGCACTTGAATCATGACAAAATCGGGTTGGACTTTATTTTAGCCAACCGTCAAGAAAACGTGCCTGTTGCCTTGATCACAGCAGATTCAGATCCTGAACTGCCTCAACGGGTCAAAGACATGAATATTGTATTGTTGAAGAAACCATTAAAACCCGCCTCATTACGCGCATGGCTCTCGGGTTTAAAAATTTCAAACACTGAATAAATTCGCTACATGTATTCACAAACCTCAAGTGATCCTATTTGAGGTTTGTCACTTTGAACCTCAAAATCTTAAGCCAAATGACTAAAGTTTCACCCCCACTAACCAAAGTGATCATTTTGAGTATATTTGAGCCCATTTAAACTGGCTAAAAATTACACATTTACTTTTACTATGGCAAAATACACCAGTTACATTAGTGAACACTTGTATACTTAGTTACAATTTTTTAAACCATTGTTTTATATTAATTAAATATATTGAAAAATCAAAAATACGACTTTAGTCGTATTCATATCCATAAGGCATTGGCAGATAACTAGGACTAAGAAAAGATCAGTTTTGTCTAAATGTGTGCCTTCTTTCTTTAGCTCAAGAAACTGATCATCCATATCTCATATTGGAGTTTTACGATGAACATTTCTAAAGCCATGCCACACGGTTCAGATCAGTCACAACAATTCTTACGTCAATATAGTGCCAATGCATTTTTACCAACAATTGACTGGCGTGAACTGTTTAAACAAAGCAAGCTCAGTGAAACCCATGTTCAAGCCTTAGACACCTTGTATCACAGTGCTGTCCCACTCGCATTGCAAGTGTTTGAACAACTCGATTTTGATGTGTTCCAACCAGTAGCCTACCAGCCACAAGGCTTAGGTCTGTTTGAAAAGCTGCAACAACAAGAACAGCAATTACTGCTCGCCTTAGAGGCAGAAAGTAGCGGTTTAAATGAAGATGTGCGTCATCAGATATGGAGTATGTTGCTCCGTGGCGGTGCAGTGCTGGTGTTTAAAGCATGGCTTGGTAAAGTCAAAACCGATCAGGATGAACTCGACACTACCCAGTTTGACCAACTTTCGGATCTACTCTTTATCAAGACCCCACCACAAGTTTTAGCGGAACGCTTAGCTATTAATGCTCAAGGTACTCAAGATCATATTTTCCTGATGTATGACAACGAAGTTTATTTAGACCGTTTCAACAGCCTCGAAACTGCTGCACTTTTTGTCGATCTTGGGGTATATGATGCAGCCTTTTTAAGTCTAAGGGATGATCGTGTCGCAGCCTATTTAAAACAATTGGGCTATGTCTCTGAAGAGCAAATTGATGACCTGCAATGTGCTTTAAATCCTCTGTTCTGTACAGATGTTACCAGTAAACAAAATTGCTTGGCTTAAGTCCAAAACATAAAAAAAGCGCTGATGTTTCAGCGCTTTTTTTATCTCAATGATTTTATATTTTCTTTTCTTCAATATTTAAAGCATTGATCGCCAGCACAGCTTGAGTTCGGTTTTGTACTCCAAGCTTACGGAAAATAGCAGTCACATGTGCTTTAATTGTCGCTTCTGAAACATCAAGTTCATAGGCAATTTGCTTATTCAACAAGCCTTCTGCCACCATCATCAATACACGGAACTGCTGTGGGGTCAAAGACTGAATACGCTCAGCCAAAGCTGTTTCATCCGCTGCACGTGGGTCAAAGTTCATGTTCGCAGGTAAATTTGGTGGTAACCAAATTTCGCCATCTAAGACTTCACGAATGGCTTCGCCAATATGACTTGGGTGTGCTGATTTTGGAATATAGCCCATTGCACCATGTGCAATTGAACGTTGAATAATCGAAGTTTCTTCATGTGCAGAAACCACAATAATCGGCAATGATGGATACTGAGCACGGACATGTACCAATGCTGAAAAGCCTGAAGCACCAGGTAAGTTTAAATCCAATAACACCAAGTCAGGTTCAGGACCTTTTTCAAGGCGTTCATAGAATTCGTTTACTGCAGCTGTCTCATGAATCTGAGCTTGCGGTAAGCTATAACGAACAGCTTGGATCAACGCATGGCGAAACAGCGGATGGTCATCAACGATTAATATATTCATAAGCAACGAGAGATTTCGAGTGCACTAGTCTTGACTATTCTAACCATACAAGTGCCGATAAGGATATGCAAAGTATAACTTTTTTTCACTTTATCACGCTTTATGCACTAAAACGGCAGCAAATTCAGTTCAATCCCACAATATAAATAACTAATCACATTTTGATATAAATTTTATACTCATAATGAAAAACCTTATTTAAACTAAATATATATTTTGATTTCAAATGTTTGAAAAAAAATTGGAGTCCATTTGAAACACAAAAAAGATATATCTTAAAATCAGATAACTTAACGCTATTTCTTTATTTTACAGTCTAAGCCGAGATATTAGATAAATAAGCCCATTCCGAGATACAACATTTTAGGGCTTTTCTTATGTCAACTTTACTGCAAAAACCACTCAATATTGTCGCTGTGTCAGGTGGTTTAAATACCCCGTCTAAAACTGAAGCGCTAGTGCAAGAAATTTTAAATGAACTAGGTGAAGCAACCCCAATCCATGTACATTTTATTAAGTTTAGTGAAATTGGACATTTACTTGGTGGCGCAATTTACCGCAACCAACTGCCACAACGTGTGCAAGATGACTTAGCCGCGGTCGAAGCTGCTGATGCATTGATTGTTGGAACACCAGTTTACCGCGCCTCTTTTACGGGCTTGTTTAAACATTTTTTCGACTTTGTTGAACAAACAGCACTGGTCGATGTACCAGTACTACTTGCCGCATCGGGTGGCAGTGAACGCCATGCACTGGTACTTGAACACCAACTTCGCCCACTCTTCAGTTTCTTCCAAGCGCAAACTTTACCGATTGGGGTCTATGCCACAGACAAAGACTTTACCCCAGCGTATACCATCCAAAGTGAATTATTACGAGATCGGATTACTCTTGCGGTAGCTCGTGCTTTACCCATCCTAGAATGGGCACCTGCGAAAGGTCAGCGTGCAGAAGTGGTGAAAGAAAAGACCCAACTAGCCAATCAGAACTTGGGTATCAACACGCAAATTGAACAAGACGATGTACTGCCTTCAGCTGCGGTCCCAAATTTAGATGCAGCCGAGTCTCGCTTGCATCAGAAAAAAGCCAAACCACAAGTCGCTTAACGCAAAAAGCATGGAGAGGGTTTTCACATGTCACAACAGAATAAAAATATCACGTTTGCTTATTGGGTTCCCAATGTCAGCGGTGGCTTAGTGGTGAGTAATATTGAGCAACGCACAGATTGGAGCTATGACTATAACGTCCGTTTAGCGCAGACTGCGGAAAAGAATGGCTTTGACTATGCTCTAACTCAGATTCGTTTTACTGCGGGTTATAACGCAGAAAACCAACATGAATCGGTCAGTTTTAGTCACGGTATTTTAGCCAAAACCAGCAAACTCAAAGTGATTGCAGCCATTTTACCTGGCCCGTGGAAACCCGTGCTTGCCGCAAAACAGCTTGCAACCATCGACCATTTAACTCAAGGACGTATTGCGATTAATGTGGTCAGTGGTTGGTTCCGCGGCGAATTTGATGCCATTGGTGAAGCATGGCCTGAACATGACCAACGCTATGCCCGCTCGGAAGAATTTATTCGTGCATTAAAAGGTGTTTGGACCCAAGACAACTATAGTTTCAATGGAAAATACTACCAGTTCAAAGACTACACCTTGTCACCCAAACCTGTGCAGAAGCCACACATTGAAATTTTCCAAGGCGGCAGTTCTCGTGCTGCACGGGATATGGCATCGCGGGTTTCAGACTGGTATTTCACCAATGGCAATACCCCTGATGAGCTTAAAAAGCAGATTGATGATATTCGTGCAAAAGCCCAACAGAATGGCCATCAGGTCAAAATTGGGGTGAATGCTTTTATCATTGCCCGAGATACAGAGGAAGAAGCGAAAAGTGTTCTGCAAGAAATTATTGATAAAGCCAATATTCAAGCGGTTCATGCCTTTGGCGATGCCACCCGTGAAGCGGGTGCTGCAACACTTGAAGGTGAAGGCAATTGGGCCAAATCGACCTTTGAAGATTTAGTTCAATACAATGATGGCTTTAAAACCAATTTGATTGGTACACCAGGCCAAATTGCGGAACGTATTGTGGAATTAAAAGCCGTTGGGGTGGATTTAATCCTTTCAGGTTTTTTACATTTTATCGAAGAGGTTGAATACTTCGGTGCCAAAGTGTTGCCATTGGTTCGTGAGTTGGAAGCTCAACAGCAATCCGTTGATACTGCCAAATCTGCTTAGCTCGGTAAGCAGCAGACACGAACTAAAAAAATAATAATGATAGGTGACTCTATTCTTCCCTCAAGGCTCGGCTTGAGGGTTTTTTTATTGGTGTATAATCCGTACAAAGTAAAAAATAACCCCTTGATATGAACAACAACCCACTCTTGAAATTCATCAATCTCTCTTTGTCCTTTTTATGGGGCTATCAAGGTCTAATTCCTAAAATTCTTTTTATCAATCCCGATGAAATTGCCATTTGGCAAACTTTTGGATTTTCCTACGCGCAGGCTCAACTGGCAGTCAGCTCTCAGGTGTGCTTGAGTGTGTTTTTGCTTTATTGTTCCTATTTAATTCAAGTAAATATCTGCATTACCTCAGTATCTTCAGCTTAGTGTTTTTATTCGCATTGGTCACTTTTCTGATACCAGACAGTCTTGTTCGTGCTTTTAATCCTGTGGTCATGAACCTTGCCATGATCAGTCTATCCATTTGTTATTGTATGCTTCGCAATCAGGAAACGGCTTCCTTTAGTACACAAAATAAAGGATCAATATGACTTCAAAATCAGGTTGCATCGTCATTACAGGCAGTTCTAAAGGTATCGGCTTGGGTTTAGCTCAAGCCTTCTTAGAACAACAACAAGCCGTGGTAATATCTAGTCGAAATAGCACAGATTTGCACAGCGTCTTGCAACAGTTGCGATATCGCTTTCCCACTGCGCAGATTCATGCCGTCACGTGTGATGTCACGCAGATCCATGAAGTACAAACGCTTTGGGATGAAGCTGTTCAACAATTTGGCACTGTTCAGATTTGGATTAATAATGCAGGCAGTTGTACGGCGACTCTGGACTTTAAAGATCTCACAGCAGCAGACATACAGACAGTGGTTCAAACCAATATTCTCGGCAGTATGTTCGGCTCACAAGTGGCCTTAAACGGCATGCTGGCACAAGGCTATGGTCAAATTTTCAATATGGAAGGTTGGGGTACTCGCGGCGAATGGAGTGCAGGCATGACGATCTATGCCACCACCAAACGTGCCGTAGGTTACTTTAGTCAAGCCCTGTTTAAAGAAACCAAACAGACCCATATTCAAGTCGGAACGCTCAGTCCCGGAATGGTAGCAACCGACCTACTGGTGTCCTCATGGCAAAATGGCAATGTGCAGCACTGGAACAAAATGAAAAGGCTATTCTTTTTTATTATTGATCCACCTGAAGTGGTCTGTCGCTATTTGGCTCAACGCATTTTAGAGAATAAGCGTCGCCATAGTCGCATCGTATGGATGACGCCATTACGTCTGTTGCTCCGATTTTTACGACCCTATTATTGGCGTCGGAATCCCATCAAAGATACAGCTCTAGCGCACCTCCACTCAAAATAATGCCACATCAAGTGATAGATCATTTACATTAAACATAAACCCCGAATTAGGAAGACTTCTGATGTACACAGGTATCGTACAAGGCTTAGAGAAAATCTTAGATGTCCGTCAAGGTGATGGCTTTAGCACCCTTGTGGTTTCAAATACCCACAACTTTTTTCACGATGTCTTCATCGGTGCAAGTGTAGCCATTAACGGCACCTGCTTAACTGCGACGCATATTGATCTTGCCGCCAATCAAGTCCATTTTGATGTCTCGGATTTGACTCGACGCCTGACCACTTTAGGGACTTTACAGGCAGGAAATGAGGTCAATATCGAACGTTCAGCCAAAGTTGGGATGGAAAATGGGGGGCACAACTTGTATGGACATATCGAAGGAACAGCCACAGTCAAGCAACTGAGCCGTCACGGCGAGACCTTACATGTGGATCTCCACATTCCAGAAGGCAATATCAAATACTTTTTCTTAAAAGGCTTTATTGGTCTGAATGGTTGTAGCCTCACCATCAACCGTGTTGATCGTAACAGCCATGAAATTTCAGTTGATTTGATTCCTGAAACCTTACGTTTAACCACGTGGGCATCGGTACAAGTCGGCGATGCGGTCAATTATGAAATTGATCAAATGACACGGACGATGGTCGATACTTTAGAGAATATCCATCAGCGTTAAGATCGCTCTTCTATCTAATTCGACTGCATCCTATATACATGTTTATAGCGCAATCCAGACCTGTTGTTGCTTATGCTTAAATAAAAAATACCGTCTGCTTAAGACGGTATTTTTAGGCCGATTTTAGCCGTTTGGATATACTTCTTTAATCAACACATCGACCACTTGTGGTTCAGCCAGCGTCGATGTATCGCCCAAACTATCTAACTCGTTCGCTGCAATTTTTCTTAAAATACGTCGCATAATTTTGCCTGAACGCGTTTTCGGTAAAGACGGTGCCCAATGTAAGGCATCAGGGGTCGCCACAGGACCGAGTACCTTTCTCACCCATTGAATCAGCTCTGCACGGAGTTCTTCCGTTTGTGCTGTGCCCGCTTGTAAAGTGACAAAGGAACAAATTCCTTGCCCTTTGATATCATGCGGCATTCCTACCACCGCGGCCTCAGCCACCGCCTCATGTGCCACTAAAGCACTTTCCACTTCAGCCGTACCCAAGCGATGCCCTGACACATTCAGCACATCATCCACCCGTCCTGTGATCCAGTAGTAACCATCTTTATCACGGCGTGCGCCATCACCCGTGAAATATGTGCCTGGATAGGTTGCAAAATACGCTTCGATAAACCGCTCAGGGTCCCCCCAAATGGTTCGCATTTGTCCCGGCCATGAATCCTTAATCACCAGATTGCCTTCAGCCTCTCCTTCTAACTCGTTACCTTCAGCATCGACCAAAGCAGGTTGAATCCCAAACAAAGGACGCGTTGCAGACCCGGGTTTGAGTGGGGTCGCACCCGGAAGTGGAGAAATCAAAATCCCGCCTGTTTCGGTTTGCCACCAAGTATCCACCACTGGGCAACGACTTTCCCCTACCACGGTGTAATACCAATTCCATGCTTCTGGGTTGATCGGCTCTCCAACAGAACCAATTAAACGTAAACTGCTACGATCACTCTCACGGACAAAGGCATCCCCTTCACGCATCATGGCACGGATCGCTGTCGGTGCCGTGTATAAAATTGTCACATTGTGCTTATCCACAATATGCCCTGTACGTGCCCACGTTGGGTATTGTGGAATTCCTTCAAACATCACCGTTGTCGTTCCATTCGACAAGGGTCCATACAGCACATAAGAGTGCCCCGTAATCCAGCCCACATCGGCGGTACACCAAAACACATCATCTTGTTTTAAGTCGAATACTTCACGGAAGGTGCTATTCACATAGGTTAAATAACCCCCTGTGGTATGCAGTACGCCTTTCGGTTTACCCGTTGAACCTGAGGTATATAAAATAAACAGTGGATCTTCTGCATTCATCGGTTCAGGTGGACAGATCTCGTTGACGGTCATGATTTCCATGTGATACCACAAATCACGTCCTTCTTTCAGCATGATCGGATTACCTGTCCGATGTACCACAATCACGTTTTGTACCGAGTCTGTACCGGGTAGATTCAATGCCGCATCTACATTTTCTTTCAGCGGAATCGGTTTACCCCCGCGCATTCCAGAGTCTGCGGTAATCACAATTTTAGCTTGGCTGTCATCAATTCGGCTCGCCAATGAGTCAGGCGAAAAGCCACCAAACACCACACAATGCACGGCACCGATTCGGGCACAGGCCAACATCGAAATGGCTGCTTCTGAAATCATCGGCATATACAGCACCACACGATCGCCTTTTACCACACCATGCTTTTTCAGGACATTGGCGAAACGACATACTTCATCATACAGTTCAGTATAGGAAATAATCTTATGGCGTGAAGGATGGTCACCTTCCCAAATAATCGCAGGTTTATACGGATGCTCTTTTAAATGTCGATCAAGACAGTTGGCGCTTAAGTTCAGTTGACCATCTGCAAACCATTCAATTTTAAAATTGTCTTTATCATAACTGGTGTTTTTAACTTGACTAAACGGCTTGATCCAATCCAGCTTCAAAGCTTGTTCAGCCCAATATTCATCAGGTTGTTCTAGTGATTTTTGATAACGCTCAAAATATTCTTGCTCATTGGTGCGTGCAGTTTTTTCAAATTCAGCAGGTACAGGATAGACTTCTTTCATATCATACTTCCTTATATTCTGGCTCTCATCGCGAGAGCTTATGCCACAGTTATTGGTTTTTTATTGGACTGCATAACCACAGTATGACGATTGTTTTTTAAACAGATCAACACGGCTTTGGTCGTATATTATTTCTACAATTTAAAACACATTTTATAGTGATCTTTCAATGAGTTCCTGTGTCAAATCCGTAACATGAACAGCCCAAGAGGCTGTAAATAGATGCGATCTGATCTTTTTTTAGTATATTGTTACATTTAAGCGTTCTATGGCCGATATAGCAGCACTAAGCACACCTTAATCCAAAATTTAACCGAGCTAAAAATGAAGAGAATGGTTGATTTAGCATTGTCATCAGCCAATGCGCCAATCTCATACGTTTTTCTCTATTAAATACACACAATTTTCAGGCAAAATATGCCAAATTTTCAGTGATTGGAAGACCAGTGTCAGAACAAACCAATACTTTGAGCGAGGTTGCTCAAGGTACGTCAGAGATGCTACATGACGCGACAGCGAAAACCACGCAAAGCGTAATCGCACATACTGCAAAATATAATGATGCCTATTCGACGATTGACAAATTTGTCGATAGTTTTTGGGAACGTATGCCTTATTTTTGTATTGCGCTGATTACGTTTATCATTTTTTATCTACTCTCTAAGCTGTTCAAACTGTTTGTTCGTAAAGCACTGTCTGATCGCTCCTATACCAAGCAGAATCTTGTTCTAGTCCTAAACCGTGTCGGCAGTTCAGCCATCATCTTTATTGGTTTTCTGATTGCCATGGTGATTGCAATTCCTGGTTTCACACCCGGTCAGCTGATGAGTGCTTTAGGGATTGGCTCAGTTGCCATTGGTTTTGCTTTTAAAGATATCTTCCAAAATTTGCTTTCGGGAATTCTCATTTTATTGAGTGAACCCTTTAAAATAGGTGATGACATCATCGTCTCGGGTATGGAAGGCAATGTTGAGGATATTCAAATTCGTGCCACTTACTTACGCGCCCCAGATGGTCGTCGTATTGTGATCCCAAATGCAACTGTGTATACCAGCGCTGTTACGGTCAACACTGCCTATCCACGTCGTCGCTGTGAGTTCTTGGTCGGTATTGGTTATGAAGATGATATCAAAAAAGCCAAAGATATTATTTTAGGCATTTTAGACCGAGATACGACTATTTTAAGTCAGCCGGGTTTTAGTGTGAACGTCGCTGCACTTGCAGATTTTTCGGTGAATCTCAAAGTTCAATGGTGGGTTAACACCACAGAAACCACGGTATCTGGCTCAATCAGTGCTGTACAAGAATATGTGGTGGAAGCTTTTGCTGAACATGATATTTCTATCCCATACCCTGTTCAAGAAGTTCGCGTAGCGAAGAATGACAGCTATCCAATGGATGCTTCAACCGCCAAATAAACGCCCTAAGACATAAGGGATCACGGTTTCAGTCCGAATAATACGGTTGCCTAAGCTCATCGCTTGGCAGCCGTTTTTTACCAGTAATTCAACTTCGTAAGGTATAAATCCACCTTCAGGCCCAATCACAATTGTACAAGGATGTTGAATTGCACTCGGCATTTTGGCCTCGCTGTAGGGATGTGCAACATAGGCAGGACAATCGGCCGAAATCAGACTTGGCAATTGATCTTCAACAAAAGGCTTAAAGCGTTTATAAATTTCAATTTTCGGCGCAACCGTATCACCGGCCTGCTCTAACCCCAAAGTCACATATTGATCCAACTGTTGTAAAAATGGGGTTTGCCAATAACTTTTATCGACCCGATAACTGTGCAATAAAATGATTTTCTCAACCCCTAAAGTCACCGCATCCATAATCAAACGACGTAGAACTTTAGGACGTGGCATCGCCACAATTAACGTGACCGGTAGTTTGGCAGGTACAGACTCTTCATGTAAGGGTTTTATACGTACAGCTGTTTCGGAAACATCAACCACTTGCGTAAGATAACGCTTTCCGTTTTGTATTCCCACTTTTAAAGTATCACCGACTTTAAGCTGTAAATGACGATGTAAATGTTCAAGCTGACGCTTGGCACTAATGGGCCAGAGTTCAGATTCAGTTTGGCGCGGGTCTAAGAGAACGATATTCATAATAAATAGAAAGAATCCAAACAGTGAAGGCCTAATCAGCACATGCCATCGTGAACGGCGACAAGGATGTCGCCCGCTGTGCTGAGGTACAGGATGTACCTTCAGCACAGCAAAAGATTTTTGCTACTTTTCATCTTTGAAAAGTAGGAGCCACTTACGCAAAGCCATCCATAAAATCTACAGTATTTATAGTAATGACAAACTCACTCAAATTTTATAAATAAGCATCAATCACTTGAATATGCTTTTTCAAAGAACCCGTATTCAACTGCATAATCTTTTGTGCAGATTGATTCAGTGTATTCGCTTGCTCAATATCCTCTAACAGTGTCATCAACACTGCGGCAGCCTGTTCAGCATCATCAACAACTTTCACTGCATCGGCTTGTACAAACTCATCAACAATACTTTGGAAATTAAAATAGTTTTTGCCCAAAACTGTTGGCACATTTAACGCAATCGGCTCTAAAATATTATGCCCACCCCCTGGTTCATTCAGCGAGCCACCGACAAAACAGGTATTCGATAAGGCATACCATAACCACATCTCTCCCATTGAATCGGCTAAATAGACTTGAGTTTTTGCTTCTATTCTTTGTCCCGTACTTCTGCGAGTGGTGTTTAAATTTAAACTTTGCGTGACATTAAAGACCTCATCAAAACGCTCTGGATGACGCGGTACCACAATACACAACAGTTCAGGCTGTGCATCCAAATATGGCTTAAACGCACTTAACAATTTTTGTTCTTCAGGTGCATGAGTACTGGCCATAGTGATGATCTTACGTCCAGCCAATGACCATTCTTGCCTGAGCTGAGCCGCCTGTTTAACAAATGATTCAGGCGCATGAATATCAAACTTAATACTCCCCACCACCTGCGTCTTTGACTGAACTGCACCGAGCCGGATAAAGCGCTCCGCAGTTGCACGATCTTGTGCCAAGAGCTGATCTAGTCCGTGTAACATTGGTTGCGTCAGGCTAGATACTTTGGCATAGCCTTTGGCTGATTTTTCAGAAAGACGAGCATTCATCAAAATACATGGCACCTGACTCTGCCCCGCTTGAGCAATTAAATTTGGCCACAGTTCCGTCTCCACCAAAGCCAAGAGTTTAGGCTGATACAATGCAAAGAACTGACGAACTAAGGGCTTTTGATCTGCAGGTAAATATACCGCTTGGAACAGGTCTAAATAAGGTGCTTTTAAAAAGAGTGATTTAGCCCGTGCCTGACCCGTTTTGGTGGTATTGGTCACCAAGACTGGATGACCCGCTTTTAAGTAATGTTCGATGAGAGGTTGCGCTGCGTTGGTTTCCCCCACAGATACCACATGGAACCAAATCGCTTGGCGATTTTTAACGGGTTGAAATGGCCCGAAACGTTCGAGACATTCTTGTTGAAACTGTTCTGTACTCTCTGCACGTTTTTTTATTTTAGACTTATACAGCGGTTTGATCAGCGCAAGTGCTGCGTTATACCAAAAAGGAGTAGCCAAATACGTGCTCCAAAAATCAATGCAAAAATAAAACAGCGCAACTCATGCCATGAAATGAATTGCGCTGTTATCTTGTCGCGAATTTAACGGAAAAGCAATTTAAACCGCAGCAGTTTCCATTTCAGCTAAAGTCGGATAGTCCACATAGCCTGCCGCGACATCAGTTCCAATCATATTTTCCAGTTTCAGTTCATTCAGTGGCGCATCTTGCAGTAGACGCTCATACAGGTCTGGATTGGCAATATAGTCTTTACCCCAAGACACTGCATCCGCTTGACCCGATGCCAACAGATCAACCGCATCTTCACGGGTTAAACGCATATTGGCAATCAATGGCACACCACCCGAACGTTGTTTCAGGTACGTACTGATACTGTCATCAGCCAAATATTCACGGGTAAAGAAGAACGCAATCTGACGTTGACCCAGTTGCTCCAGTGCATAACCAAAGGTTTCACGTGGATCATCATCGCCCATGTCATGTTCATCACCACGTGGGGCTAGATGCACCCCAACACGACCTGCACCCCAGACTTCAATCAATGCATCCACCACTTCAAGCAACAAACGCGCACGATTTTCTACACTGCCACCATATTGATCTTTACGTAGATTGGTTGAGCTTTGTAAAAACTGATCAATCAAATAACCATTGGCCGCATGCAGTTCCACACCATCAAAGCCCGCCGCTTTAGCATAAACCGCTGCTTGCTTGTACTGCTCAACAATGCTTTGAATTTCAGCAATCTCTAATGCACGAGGAACCACATATTCACGTTTTGGACGTAATAAACTGACATAGCCCTTTTGTTGTACGCTACTTGCAGAAACTGGGGTTTCGCCATCCAATAAATCAGGGTGCGATACACGACCGACATGCCACAACTGCGCAACAATTAAGCCCGCTTTGTCATGTACCGCTTGAGTCACCTGTTTCCAGCCTTCAACTTGCGCTTCATTAAATAGCCCCGGTGTATTCAAATAGCCATTGGCTTCTTCCGAAATCACGGTCGCTTCAGAAATAATCAAACCTGCACTTGCACGCTGTGCATAATACTCTGCCATCATGGCTGTGGGCACACGGTCTGCTGTTGCACGACTACGCGTTAATGGAGCCATAATGACGCGGTTTTTTAAGTGTAAATCACCCAAAGTTAAAGGAGTATTCAGTTCAGCCATAGTCGCCTCGATCGCCACTTTTCTCAATTAAAGTGAACGTTGCAAATGTTCGATATATTGCTGAATCAACGCTTCATTGCGCGAAAAATATGACCACTGTCCATTTTTCTCGACTTGAATTAAACCGGCCTGCTGTAACACAGATAAATGGTTCGACATCGTCGATTGCGACACATTGCCCAACCGCTCGATATGACCTGCACATACGCCCCGTTTAAAGTCACCACATTCGTCGCTCGATAAAAATTGTTCAGGCTTTTTTAACCATTCCAAAATTTGACGACGCGTCGGATTAGCCAAGGCTTTAAAAATTAAATCTATATCCATACTCAAGACACGTTTAATGGGCAGCAAAGCGTGATTCAGTTTCTTTTATCTAATATATCGTATTTTTTCGATTTTAATATCGAATTTTTTAGATATATTGTAAAATAAATTTTAACGCTTTGCTTTCATTCATTATTTAAATTACAAACCTTGTTTTAAGCTGGCTTCAATAAACTTATCAAGGTCACCATCTAGTACTGCACCTGTATTGGAATTTTCAACACCAGTACGTAAGTCTTTAATACGTGAGTCATCCAAAACATAAGAACGAATCTGACTGCCCCAACCGATATCTGACTTCGAGTCTTCAAGTGCTTGAGCCGCTTCGTTACGTTTGCTCATTTCCAACTCATACAACTTCGCACGTAACTGTTTCCATGCATGATCACGGTTGGCATGTTGTGAACGTTGGTTCTGACATGCCACCACAATCCCTGTCGGTGCGTGGGTTAAACGTACCGCAGAGTCTGTTTTGTTAATGTGCTGACCACCAGCACCTGAAGCGCGGTAAGTATCTGTACGCACGTCAGATGGGTTGATATCAATTTCAATATTGTCATCAACTTCTGGCGACACAAAGACAGCAGAGAATGAGGTATGACGGCGGTTACCTGAGTCAAATGGCGATTTTCGAACTAAACGATGCACGCCCGATTCAGTACGCAACCAACCATAAGCATATTCACCTTCCACACGAATCGTTGCTGACTTAATCCCGGCGACATCACCGTCTGACTCTTCCATCAATTCAGCTTTAAAACCATGACGTTCAATCCAACGCATGTACATACGCAGTAACATTGAAGCCCAGTCTTGCGCTTCTGTACCCCCTGAACCTGCTTGAATTTCCACATAACATGGGTTCGGGTCCATTGGGTTGCTGAACATACGGCGGAATTCAAGCTTCGCTAATTCTTCTTCTGCAGAATTCAATTCAGCCTGAACATCAGCCAGCAGACTCTCATCATCGGCCTCGACTGCCAAATCGAGCATCGCTTCTGCGTCTTCAAGCTGTGTTGCCAAACCATCTAACACGTTTAAGACGTTTTCAAGTTCGCCTTTTTCTTTGGCCATCGCTTGCGCACGGCTTTGATCATTCCAAATCGCTGGATCTTCTAATTCACGGAGAACCTCTTCTAAACGCTCTTTTTTCAGATCGTAGTCAAAGATACCCCCGTAATGTGAGACCACGGTCGTTTAAGTCTTTTAATTGGTTTAGATACGGATTAATTTCCACGTGAATTACTCTCAATCAATATAAAGCGAAAAAATAGTCGCTGATTATAGCACACTCAGTGGCTGTGATTATTCATCTCAAACCCGACACAACTGGCTCATCTTCATAAGATGGAAAGTTAACCTTCAGTCAAGAAAGTGATTACTTCAATGAGCAAGCAAATCTCTATATGCTTCAGCAACCACATAAAACAAATCTGAGAGCATTTCTCAGCAGACAAATGGGCTAAACATTTTGACCTAAAATTGTATAAAATATGGACAAAAATTATGAGATCCACAGAATCTACACAATTTTAATAAAACAAAACATTATAAAAATATAATTTATTATCAATTATTTAAATATGAAAAATTACATGATGTAACCATGGATACAGAGCATTAACTTTCCATTGGTTGACGCTTTTTTATTTTGACCTAGACTAAAGTTGTAACAAAAAATTTAAATATCGGTCCACTTTCGAGGGGTACATTCCATGAAAAAATTAGCAATTGCTTCAGCACTTCTTTCAGCTTTGGCAATCACAGGTACTGCGCATGCCTACCAAGCAGAAGTCGGTGCTTCTGCTGGCCTAATTGATCCAGACAATGGTAGTTCAAGCGGCTCTTTTGGTGTGGATGGTACATACTACTTTAACCCCGTACAAACTCGTAATGCGCCACTTGCAGAAGCAGCATTCTTAGATCGTGCCAGTAATGTAAATGCCAAATACCAATACGATGAAGTTGGTGATGATGAACGTCAGCAATATGGCATTGGTGCAGAATTCTTCATTCCGAACTCAGACTTCTACCTCGGTGGTAAAGTTGGACGTGATGATTATTCTTTTGATAATGGCGGTGACTTTGATACTACAGTTTATAGTGCTGAAGTCGGTTATTTACCTGCTCCAGGTTTATTAATCGCTGCGGGTCTAAAGGGTTATGATAACGATTATGACGATGGCGTAGACCCAACTTTACGTGCCAAATATGTCACAACACTCAGTAATGGTAAAGACATAAACTTAGAAGCAGGTGCCGCTTTCGGAGACCTTGATGAATATAACCTTAAAGGCGATTATTTCATCGACAAAACTTTAAGCTTAGGGGCTGACTATTACAGCAATGATCTCACTGATACCAATGAATTCGGTATCAATGCTCGTAAATTCTTCACTCCACAAGTCAGCCTTGAAGGCCGTGTTGGTTTTGGTGAAGTCGGCAACAACGACTACAACAAATTCGGTGTAGCTGCGAAATACCGCTTCTAAAACCACTCAATTAAGGTTTGAAAACAAAAGCCCATTCTCGAATGGGCTTTTTTCATTTCTATAAAGCATTGTTATAAATAAAGATTGACTCTCTGCTACTTTTTTGTACACTGCGTTACAACTGTCATAGAACAGTCATTATTCTTATAACAAAGAGAGAATCTCTAAAATGCTTAAAAAACTTGCGCTTACTACAGCACTGATTGCGAGCTTCGGGACTGCACATGCTTACCAAGGTGAAATTGGTGGCACCATTGCTGTCGTTGATCCTGATCATGGGGATACTGCAACAGGTTTTGGTGTAGATGGCATCTACTACTTCAACCCTGTTCAAGTCAAAAACAATCCGCTGAATGAAGCTGCTTTTTTAAACCGCTCCAGTAATCTCAATGGCGCAGTTTCTTATATTGACTATGATATCTATGAAGTCACTGCTTTTAATGTTGGACTCGAATATTTTGTGCCAAACTCAGATTTTTATATCAACGGGAATATTGGACAAACCAAACATGAAATGGATGATGTTGAAGATCTAGATACAACAATTTATTCTGCTGAGCTTGGCTACCTTCCCGTTCCAGGCCTATTGGTTGCAGTCGGTTTATTCGGATATGATAATGATTATGGCGACGATGTAGACCCAACCTTACGTGCAAAATATGTCACCCAAGTCGGCACCTACGACATGAATTTTGAAGGTGGTGCATCTTTTGGCGATATTGATGCTTATAACTTAGCTGCTGACTTATATTTAGATAAAACCTTGAGCGTTGGTCTCGGTTTTTCTGATACAGACGAAGAAGATGCTGACGTATTTACCATTCGTGCGAAAAAATTCTTCACACAACAGGTTAGCCTAGAAGGTTCAGTTGACTTTGCTGATGAAGGCAATATATTCGGTTTACGTGGTGCTTACCGCTTCTAATTGAAACAAAAATGTATTTAAAAAACCGCTCTATAGAGCGGTTTTTTAATGTTGTTCTAAATGCAAAATGCGAAGTTGTACACTGACATTGCCACGAAATTCATTTTTATCCAACTCATAGACCAAACGAACTTGATGATTCATCTCATTAAACTGGTACTTGTCCGCTGCATTAAAAGCAATAGCATCAACCACCTGACCATTATCTAAAGCAAGGCGTAATTTTAAATGCACTTCTTTCAACCAACGGAAATCTAAAATCTGAAAATTTCCTTCAAAAATCGGGGCTGGAAACTTTTGCCCCCATGGGCTGAGTTGTTGCAAAATATTGACCGTCTCAACCTGAATATTTTGCGCAGGGAGCTCACCATCAGTCCATAAAATGGCTGTAAATAAACGTTCATCCTGAGCTGCCATCAGTGCTTCAAAAGCCTGTTTAAACTCTTCAAAATGGCTTTTTTGAATGGTTAATCCTGCTGCTGCTGCATGACCACCAAAGTGGCTGACCAAATATGGATATTGCTCAGCAACACACTCAATGGCATCTCGAATATGAATCCCTTCTATCGAGCGCGCTGAACCTTTGATATGTATCCCGTCTTCATCTGCTGCAAACACAATACTTGGACGGTGAAACTGTTCTTTTAAGCGCCCCGCAACAATGCCTATCACCCCCTGATGCCAATGTGGCTCGAACATCAGTAAGGCCGCAGGTAAAGCCGTATCATCCAGTTGAATCTGATCTAAGGCTGTTAAAGCCTCCTGCTTCATCGTCGCTTCAACCTGACGACGCTCCACATTCAACTGATTCAGTTGCTCCGCCAATGGATAAGCAGTAGCAAAGTCCTGTGCCAATAGACATTCAATCCCGATATCCATGGTTTCCATACGACCTGCCGCATTAATACGTGGTCCCAGTACAAATCCCAAATCTTGCGCTTTTAAAGTTGTAGCCTCTCGCCCTGCAATCTCGAGTAATGCACTGATGCCGGGACGACATAAATGCTGCTGAATTCTCTTCAGCCCGACATCGACCAAAATACGATTATTGTAATCAAGACTGGCAACATCGGCATAAGTTCCCAAGGCCACCAAATCCAGATATTGACTCATGACGGCCGAAGACTTATTGAGTTTTTTACGATAGCTCGATAAGTTGGCTAAAACATAAAAGGCAACCCCCACACCAGCCAAAGCTTTACTTGGAAAACCACAGCCCAACTGGTTTGGATTGACTACCGCTTCAGCATTCGGTGTGGGTTTAGTGGTCAAGTGATGATCGGTAATAATCACTTGCATACCATGATCTTGCGCTTGTTTCACACCGTCATGGCTGGAAATACCATTATCAACCGTAATCAATAAATCAGGTGTAAAGGTGGTAAATGCCAAATCTGCAATCGCTGGGGTTAAGCCATAACCATATTTAAAGCGGTCTGGAACCAGATACTCTACCTGTGCCCCCATCTCACGCAAAGCCAAGACCATCAAAGCCGTACTGGTTGCACCATCTGCATCATAATCGCCGACAATGACGATTTTATGATGCTGATCCATTGCAGCATCTATCAACTGAATAGCTTCGTTTAAGCCTTTCATATTAGGTGCTAGTAGATGCTTAAGCTTTAATTCCAGTTCTTGTGCTGACGCTACACCACGACGAGCTAAAATTTCTGCAATAAACGCAGGAACATCCTGAAATAATTCAGGACGGCTAATGAAGGGTCTTTGCTTAATTTGAATGGATGACATTTATGGCATCAAACGCTTCAACACCCAAACATCGTGCTGTTTTTCATAACTTAAGCGGTCATGCAAACGGTTCGGGCGCCCCTGCCAAAATTCATAGTAGTCTGGCTCAAGACGGTAGCCACCCCAAAATAGTGGTTTATTCAGTTCCGATTTACCTTCAACTTGGCTTTGCAATTGCTCAAAACGTTGTTGCAATACCTCACGACTTTCAATTACGCCACTTTGGGGTGTACTGATATGTGCCGCAATTTGGCTATCTCGTGGACGCTTATGATAGTAGTCTGTCGATTCCGCTTCAGAAATTTTGACCACTTTACCCCCAATGCGAATTTGACGCTCCTGCTCCTGCCAATAGAACAGTAACTCTGCATACGGATTTTCAGCCAAATCATTGCCTTTTTGGCTATCATAATTGGTATAAAAATCATATCCAGCTTCGGTTGCACCTCGTAAGAGAACAGTCCGCACATGTGGACGACCCTGCCCACTCGCTGTTGCCAGCGACATCGCATAAGGCTCATGCAATTGTGCTTCTAGTGCATGGTTGAACCAAAGTAAAAACTGGGCATGTGGATGGGTTTCTACTCGTGCTTCGTACAACTCACCTTTTTGGTAACTTAAACGAAGTTCGCTGAGATCTTTAATTAAATCAGTCATTTTTCAACTCCTTACTAAGCTGCATTCGCACGTACGGCATCAGCCAATGTATGAGCTAAAGTACTAACTTCATCCAAATCATCCCCTTCCACCATGACACGAATCACAGGTTCAGTCCCTGACTTGCGGATCAACAAACGACCACGACCTTTGAGTTGTTGCTCTGCTTTATCAAATTCAGCCACCAAAGCAGGCACTGCATAAGGATCAAACATCGCCTCTAAACGGACATTCACCAACACATTCGGTAGAAGTTTAAATTCAGCAACCAGTTCATGCAGGGCTTTCTTCTGCTCAACCATCACCGTCAACACTTGCAACGCGGCAATGATGGCATCGCCTGTCGTACTTTTATCTAGTGTTAAAATATGTCCAGATGGCTCACCACCAATAACCCAACCTTTTTCCTCTAGACCTTGTAGGACATAACGATCTCCCACTTTGGCACGTAATAATTCAACACCTGCTTTTTCTAAGGCAAGCTCTAAGGCCATATTCGACATCAGAGTACCCACAATTCCTGCTGGCTTTTTCTGCGTTTGCGTTGCGAGGATATAGAGGACATGATCTCCATCAATCAACTTGCCTGTTTTATCCACCAAAATAACCCGATCTGCATCACCATCAAATGCAATACCCAAATCAGCTTTATGCTCAACGACAGCTTTTTGTAAGCTTTCTGGATGGGTCGAACCACAACCCTTATTGATATTTAAACCATTTGGTTCATTGTGAATAGCAATGACTTTCGCACCCAATTCACGAAAAACTGCTGGCCCTACATGATAGGCAGCCCCATTGGCACAATCCACCACAATCGTTAAGTCATTTAAATCGTAGTGGTATGGAAAGGACGATTTACAAAATTCAATATAACGACCTTGTGCATCATCAACGCGAACACTTTTACCTAGGTTTTCAGTATCTTCAATGAAAATATCATTTTCTAATTCAAGGTTGATTTCTTCTTGTAGCGTATCTGGGAGTTTCTTCCCTTCACTTGAAAAAAACTTAATCCCATTATCAAAATATGGATTATGCGAAGCAGAAATGACAATCCCTAAATTTGCATGTAGGGCACGAGTCAAATGAGCAATAGCAGGGGTTGGTAGAGGCCCCAATAAATGTACATACACACCCGCAGCATTAAGACCCGATTGAAGTGCAGATTCCAAAATATAACCAGATAAACGCGGGTCTTTTCCCATGACCACCACCGGTTTAGCTTTTTTACTATGACGCTTAATCACTTTACCTGCGGCAAATCCTAACTTCAGCGCAAATTCAGGAGTAATAGGGAGAACGCCAAATTTTCCACGAATACCGTCAGTACCAAAATAACTCATGTATGTCTCACTTCTTAATGGGTGATTTGCATCATCCTTTTTCATTGTGAAATACTTTACACCAAAACGAAAAAGCCGTCATTTTTATGACGGCTTTTACATTAAACAATTGGTATAGCTGAATTAGCCAACGCGGTAGTTCGGTGCTTCTTTGGTAATTGTCACATCATGGACATGTGACTCAGACATGCCCGCAGATGTAATTTTCACAAACTTCGCATTTTGACGAAGATCTTCAATCACAGATGAACCCGTATAGCCCATAGAAGAACGTAAACCGCCCATCATTTGGTGTACGATGTTACCCATCGGGCCTTTGTATGGCACACGACCTTCGATCCCTTCTGGAACTAACTTTTCCGCACCTGCTTTAGAGTCTTGGAAATAGCGATCCGCAGAACCTGTTGCCCCTGCCATCGCGCCCAATGAACCCATACCACGATAGGATTTATAGTAACGACCTTGGAAGAATTCAACTTCACCTGGCGCTTCTTCAGTTCCTGCAAGGAGTGAGCCGACCATAATCGTGCTCGCACCAGCGCCAATCGCTTTTGCCATATCGCCAGAGAAGCGGATACCACCATCTGCAATCAATGGAATTTGGTCTTTCAATGCATTGGCAACGCTATCAATCGCAGAAATCTGCGGCATACCAATACCAGCCACAATACGAGTGGTACAGATTGAACCTGGGCCAATACCGACTTTAACTGCGTCAGCACCTGCATCCAATAAAGCCAAAGCGGCATCGCCAGTGGCAATGTTACCGCCAATCACTTGGACTTGTGGGTAATTCGCTTTTACCCAACGTACACGCTCGATTACACCCGCAGAATGACCATGTGCAGTATCCACGACAATCGCATCCACACCCGCCTCAACCAGTGCTTCAACACGGCTTGGTGTTTCTGCACCTGTACCAACTGCAGCACCCACACGTAAACGGCCGAGGTCATCTTTACAGCTGTTTGGATAGCTTTCCGCTTTACGGAAATCAGTGACCGTAATTAAGCCTTTAAGTTCGTTGTGTTCACCCACAACCAAAACTTTTTCAATACGATGCTTTTGCAATAATGCTTGAATATTTTCTTTCGATTCACCTTCACGCACTGTCACCAAACGATCTTGGCCTGTCATGATATTGCTTACAGGTTGCTCAAGGTTCGTTTCAAAGCGTGTATCACGACCAGTCACGATACCAACTACTTTGCCATCCTTCACAACAGGTACACCGCTGATATTGTTGGCTTGAGTAATCGAGATCAATTCACGCACTGTGGTTTCAGGTGTTACAGTGATTGGATCTTTCACCATTCCTGCTTCAAATTTTTTCACACGACGGACTTCTGCAGCTTGTGCAGCAATATCCATGTTCTTGTGTAAAATACCAATACCACCGTTTTGCGCCATCGCAATCGCCATACGCGATTCAGTCACCGTATCCATTGCTGCTGACACAAGTGGGATATTTAAATTAATGCCGCGCGTGAATCGTGTCTTTAAAGAGACATCTTTTGGGAGAACAGTAGAGTAGGCAGGGAGTAATAGGACATCATCAAAAGTTAACGCGTCTTGAACGATGGTCAACATAACAGTCTCACTGGTAATTTCCGTGCGCTATTATAAACAAAAATAGCCTTAAATTTCATTGCAATTGCAAAAATTATTTTTTTGTCTTAGAAAAGAATATGATAAAACACGTATTTTATTTTTGAGCTATCATTTTCACGCTTATTTTTTTTATTTCTTATTTTGCAAAGGATTTAGGTCATATTTAAAAATGAAAAAGTAGAGCCTTAGCTCCACTTTTTGCAATTAGCATACCTGATTAAACCCTTCATCATTGACCGATAAGCCTGCGTCTAGTTGCACAAAAGGAATCATATTGTGTGCACGTCGTGCTTTGTTGCATTGATCGTCAGCAATCTGAACTTCTTTACATGATGAACTCCGTTGCTCATACATACCACAACTCACCTGCTCACCAATGGTTCCATCTAGTGCAATACAACGCGGGTTTGCTTGATTCGTTCCCACCATACATGAGTACACAGCCGTCACAGGCTCGACATAGTGCTCAGGCATGGGAATACCTTCGGCCCAATAAAATGAGACTCTAAAAAAGGCACAACATGCCCCACAGCTTAAACAGGCATCTTCCGTCGGAACTTGAGACAACATCCTTTATATTCTCGTTTTCAAAAAACTTTTTTGGAAGAAAATATTAAAAAAATTGTGGTCGCCAAACAAGCAAAATTTACGACTATTTTGTCACTTAAGTGGGACAGGTAAATACACTCTCGTCCATCAAATCTGTGCCACATTCCAAACCTTCAATCCAGTCTAAGAACTGATGGATCTGCTCTTGACCAATAAAAGGAGTCCCATGTTGTGGTACGATCATTTCGATATCCATCGTGCGGACCATGTTGACCCATAAACGGATCACTTTGTTATTACACATATAACGCTGATGGAAGCCTTTCATTTTAGGAATATGTGCAGCAAAATTTTCCAAAGGTTTAGATGCATCATCCACCATTGATGCCCCCATATCACCTGAAAATAAAATCTTGGCAATCGGGTCATAAAACTGAAAATTGCCTACCGAATGTAGAAAATGGGCAGGTACAGCAATAATGGAAGATTGACCCAAAGTGATGACTTGACCATGATCAGGCAATTCCACCAACCGATCTAACCAGTTGCCTTTCATCCGCTCACTCATAAATGCAGAGTTCAAATGCGGTAAAAAACGTGCCCACAGTTTAGAAGCCACAACTTTTGCCTCGGTATACACTAACCAACGTGGCATTGAGGTGATAATGTCCGGATCTTGATGTGAAGCCATGACATAATCAAGATTGGTCAAACGAGTATATTTATTCAACTCCATCGTGAGTGGTACATAGGTTAAATCCCCACCCGGATCTAACACTGCAGCACGTTCATGGTCAATAATTAAAAACTGGTTCGCCTGAACGCCTTCACCTTTGACCAAGCTGGTAAAGCTAATACATTTATGTGTGCCATCATCATATAAAACCTGTGACGTTGTACGGTCAAATGCCATACCAATCCCCTCAAAATACTGTTTTTCTTAAACGACTTTTTAATGCCTACAACATATATGGATTTACACAAACTTACAATGCATTTGCGACCAATATCATTTGATATATCAATAAATTGAGGATGATTTAACAATAAAAAATCCCGATTTTTTAAGTCGGGATTGGTGATTTTTATAGTGAATTAGAAGAAATAATGCTGTACTAGTGTAGAAATACCCACAACTAAAAAAATCGCTGCACCAATTTTATGAATCAACGAAATCGGTAATTTATCTGCCAATTTATCGCCAATAAACACAGCGGGTGCATTGGCCAACATCATACCGAAAGTCGTACCCAACATGACCCAAAAAATACTGTCAAAACGTGCAGCCAAAGCTACTGTCGCAATTTGAGTCTTATCGCCAATTTCCGCTAAGAAAAATAAGATAAAGGTTGCGCCAAATACCCCAAACTTTTGCCATTTATTAATGCTTTCAGTTTCGTCCCCCAATTCATCGGGGATCAACATCCAGATCGCCATCCCAATAAAGCCAAGTGCAAGTATCCACAATAGAATTTCGGGGCTGAGTACTGTCGTAATCCATTGGCCCAACACCGCAGAGATACCATGATTGATCGTCGTCGCAAGTAAAATTGCAATTAAGATCGGGATGGGTTTACGGAAACGCGCTGCAAGTAAAAGCGCAAGCAATTGGGTCTTATCACCCATTTCAGCAAGGGCAACAATTGAAGTGGAGATGAGGAATTCATACATAGTTGAATGCTCTGGCTAGCAAAATATACCGATGACCTACCCCTCCTGCTAGCCAAAATCAAATAGATTGATGCAGAGTGGTAAATCAAAGGTCTTGCCAACAAAAGCACGACTGAAAAGTCGTTTTTGGTTCTTTGCTATGATGACCATGTTCTGTTGAACAATTATGTTGATCATCACCCCTTTACTTTGCGTAAAGAGCGGCTACTCCCCAATGAAGTGATAGCATTTTACCAAACAATCAGAACTTTTTGAATCTCTATATCCAAATTTTTTGGTAAGTCCACATCAACACACGAGCAATACCCAATATAAAAGCTAAATTTACACTTAAACAAAAAAAACCAAAAATACCCCAGCCACTTGCACCACCAACACTTTGAGCTTGATACTCCATGGCCAAAACCATAGTCGCCGCAAGCACCTCCAACCCCATGACGATATACATCACCCAGTCTGATGAAAAATCTAAGAAACTTACCCACAAACCCATTAATACAAAAACAATCAATAATATAGGCAATACAATTCGATAGATCACCAGCATCCTTGCACCTCATCTCAAATAGAATCGTTATCAGTCTAAAATTATTTTAAAAGAAAGCCTGAATCAATAAAATCACACTTATTATTATCCCAAAACATAAAAACCCCGCCTAGGCGAGGTTTTCTAAATTTAAATCATATCAGATCAATAAGCTACGGATGTCTTTTAGTAACTTGGTGAGTTTATTGGTAAAGCGTGCTGCATCTGCCCCATTGATCACACGGTGATCATAAGACAAGGACAATGGTAACATCAGCTTAGGATCAAAACCTTGCCCATTCCATACTGGTTGCATCGTTGCAGGTGAAATACCCAAGATTGCAACTTGCGGCCAGTTCACTAATGGCGTAAATGCTGTGCCACCGATTGCACCGAGACTTGAAATGGTGAAGTTTGCGCCTTGAAGATCTTTCGGCGAAAGCTTCTTATCACGGGCTTTTTGACCCAGTACACCGAGCTCCACCGCAATTTCTTTGATAGACTTTTGGTCTGGATTACGCAGTACAGGAACAGTCAAACCATCTGGTGTTGCTACAGCAATGCCCATATGAATTTCATTACGCAACAGTACAGACTTGCCATCATCAGCCAAGTGACCTGCAAAATCACGCTCTTCTTTCAACAGGTGCGCAACAGCTTTAATAATGAAAGCCATGATGGTCAAGCTAATGCCATCTTTCTTAAAGTTACCTTTAAGATCATTACGCCAAGCTTCAAGCTCAGTAATATCCGCCAAATCAAACTGAGTGACTTGTGGAATATAGTTGTTTAAAGACAACTGAGGAATAGAGACTTGTTGCAGACGTGTCAGCACTTTCTCTTCTACACCACCAAACGCACTAAAGTCCGGCAGTTTCGGTAAGCCCGCAGTGGCAGCAACCGCCGCAACAGGTGCTGTTTGCGGTGCTGTCAAGCGACCTTTCACATAAGCAAAAATGTCATCTTTCATTAAACGTGCATGTGGACCAGAGGCTTTGACTTCTGCCAGTACTACCCCCAACTCACGCGCCAATTTACGTACCGCAGGACCCGCATAGACTTTAGCATTGGCTGCATTTTGCTCTTTGGTCAGCTTATCTGCGCCTTGAACTAGTGGTGCAGTCTGTACAACAGGCGTCTCTACTGGCGCAGTTGTAACTTGAGCAATTGTAGGTTTCACTGGTGTCTGAGCAACAGCTTGAGCTACTGGTGCAGAGGCTTGCCCCTCAGCTTCAATAGTCACCAAAGCCACGCCTTCTGAGACATTTTGACCCAATGCAACATGAATCGCTTTAATCACACCTGCTGTCGTACTTGGTACTTCAACCGTTGCTTTGTCTGACTCAACCACGATGATACTCTGGTCTTTTTCAACCGTATCACCGACTGACACCAAAATTTCAGCAACAGTCGCTTTGTCTACACCCAAGTCAGGCACTGCAATTTCAACTGCACCTACAGGCGCAGCAGCAACTTGTGGTGCCGCTTCAGCAGGCTGAGCTTCAGTGGCTTGAGGCGTTGCAACTTGCGTAGGCTCAGCAGTCGCTTGTGTAATTGAAACTGCTGTTTTTACAGTCAGAATCACCACACCCTCTTTAACACTGTCACCCACTTGAATGCTAATTGATTGCACTGTACCTGAAACCGTACTCGGGACTTCAACGGTGGCTTTGTCTGATTCAACCACAAGGATGCTTTGATCGACAGCAATCTCATCGCCAACCGACACCAAAATTTCACCAACAGTTGCTTTTTCTACACCGATGTCTGGCACTTGCACATCAATCACTTGTGATGCTGTAGTCGCAGCTGGTGCAACCGTTTCAGCAACAGCAGGGACAGGCTTTTCTTCAGCTTGTACAACTTCAGCCTGTGCTTGTGCCGTTGGCGCTTCAGTTTGTCCCTCGGCTTCTAGCTCAATCAGTGCTGCACCTTCGGCAACCGAGTCACCTAAGTTCACCAAAATACTTTTCACCACACCTGCTGAAGTGCTCGGCACTTCAACAGAGGCTTTGTCGGATTCCAGTAAAATAATGCTGTCATCGACACTAATGCGATCGCCGACTTTCACTAAGATTTCAGCGACGGTCGCCTTATCTACACCAATATCAGGAGTCGTAATTTGCATGATTATTTCTCCTCTTTGTAGTCTGCAACAGCGTGAATCTCAGGTGTTGCTTGCGGTGCCCACGCCACAGGACGATCCGTATCTAATTCAAAATTAGAAATCGCATCTTTGACTAAACGTGCATCTACTTCACCTTCATCAGCCAATTTCTTCAAGGTAGCAACCACAATGTGCGCCGCATCTACACCGAAGTAGCTGCGTAAGTTCGCACGTGTATCAGAACGACCGTAACCGTCTGTACCCAATGCTACAAATGGACGACCATCTGGTAAATACGCACGGATCTGTTCGCTATAAGCACGCATATGATCGGTTGCAGAGACTACAATACCCTCTTTCCCACGCAACTGCTGAGATACCCAAGACTCTTTCACATCTTCAGTCACAGGGTGTAGGCGGTTGTATTCTTCACATGCCATACCATCACGTGCTAATTCGTTGAAGCTGGTCACACTCCACACATTTGAGTGAATTTGGTATTCATCACGTAAGATTTTCGCAGCCTTGATGACTTCACGCAGAATTACGCCTGAACCCATGAGCTGAACCGTAGCTTTTTCATCTTCTTGGAACAAGTACATACCACGTTTGATGCCTTCCTCAGCGCCTACTGGCATTTCAGGATGCTCGTAGTTTTCGTTCATGACTGTTAAGTAGTAGAACACACGCTCTTGGTTGACATACATACGTTGTAAACCATCATGCACAATGACCGCTAACTCATAACCGAAACATGGGTCATACGACACACAGTTTGGAATGGTGTTGGCTAAAATGTGTGAGTGACCATCTTGGTGTTGTAAACCTTCACCGTTTAGCGTGGTACGGCCCGCTGTTGCACCCAATAAGAAACCTTGCGCTTGTGCATCACCTGCTGCCCATGCAATGTCACCAATACGCTGGAAACCAAACATTGAGTAATACATGTACATTGGAATCATTGGCAAGTTATTGGTTGAATAACTGGTTGCCAACGCCGCCCACGCACTCATCGCGCCCGCTTCGTTGATCCCTTCTTGTAACATGTGACCGTCTTTGGCTTCACGGTAATGCATCAATTGTTCTTGGTCTTCAGGTGTGTATTTTTGGCCGTGTGCGGCATAAATACCCAACTGACGGAACATACCTTCTAAACCAAAGGTACGCGCTTCATCAGGAACGATTGGCACAACACGGTCTTTAATCGCTTTTTCTTTCAAGAGTGAAGAAATCAAGCGCACCATTACCATAGTGGTTGACTGTTCTTTACCTGCTGAACCTTTTAACACCGCATCAAATACGGACAATGCAGGAATCGCGAGCTGTTCACTTTCTTTACGACGTGCAGGTAAATATCCCCCCAAAGCTTCACGACGTGCTTTCATGTATTTCAATTCAGGAGAGTTTTCGCTTGGACGATAGAATGGAACTTCTTCTAGCTGCTCATTGGTAAATGGCAAGTTAAAACGGTCACGTACATATTTCAAAGAGTCAATCTGCATCTTTTTGATTTGGTGCGTCTTGTTGACTGCTTCAATTTCTTCAGACAAACCATAGCCTTTCACCGTTTTCGCAAGGATGACCGTCGGCTGACCTTTGGCTTTCATCGCTTCTGCATAAGCAGCAAATACCTTGTACGGATCATGACCACCACGGTTGAGGTTATCAATATCCTCATCACTCAGGTCTTTGATTAATTCTTTTGCTTCAGGATACTTACCAAAGAATTTCTCACGGGTGTATGCACCACCTTTGACTTGGTAGCGTTGGTAATCACCATCCACCGCTTCTTCCATTACCGCTTTTAAAGCGCCTGTGCTGTCTTTAGCAAGTAACGGATCCCAATGACGACCCCATACCACCTTAATGACACGCCAGCCCGCACCACGGAATAAAGATTCTAGTTCTTGAATGATTTTACCATTACCACGTACTGGGCCATCCAGACGTTGTAAGTTACAGTTCACCACCCAGATCAAGTTATCTAACTTTTCACGACCAGCCAATGAAATTGCACCTGTACTTTCAGGCTCATCCATCTCGCCATCGCCTAGATATGCCCAGACTTTACGATCTTCTTCTTTAATTAAACCACGGTTCATCAAGTACTTTTGAATATGTGCTTGATAGATCGACATGATTGGCCCTAGACCCATAGATACCGTTGGGAACTGCCAATAATCAGGCATGAGGTATGGGTGCGGATACGAAGGTAAACCAATCCCACCAACTTCACGACGGAAATTATTCAAATGCTCTTCGGTTAAACGACCTTCAAGGAATGAACGTGCATAAATACCCGGTGCACAGTGACCTTGATAATAAATCATGTCTCCGCCAAAGCTGTCATTATTGGCACGGAAAAAGTGGTTAAAACCGACATCATATAAAGTTGCTGAAGATGCAAAGCTGGCCAAGTGACCACCTAAGTCATCACCCGTTTTGTTGGCACGAAGTACCATTGCCAAAGCATTCCAACGAATCAACGCACGGATACGACGCTCCATGTCTTGATCGCCTGGCATTGCAGGTTCTTCAGCCACTGAAATTGTATTTAAATAAGGCGTGTTTAAACGCTGAATAGGGACATGTTTAGCGATTGCTTGTTGATACAGTTTTTCCAGTAGAAAAGCTGCACGCTCAGTCCCCATGTGTTGTAAAACGGAGTCAAACGCATCTTGCCATTCTTGCGTTTCTTGCGCGTCAGTATCACCATAAAACGCCATAATTCACCTATTTCGATATCCTAATCTTATGAGCTAATATGTATCATACTTTCGTCCTATAAGAGTATCGCTACAGCTGAATATGGCCCACCCCTACTATTTAGCAACTAAATAGTCATTGACCATTCGTTACCCAAGTTAACAAAAAACCGCCAATTTGGGCGGTTTTTTATACATTTAATGCGATTTTTTGATGCTAATTTAGGTTACGTCAGACCTGCATTCCTTTTCAAACATCAGACCAACGGTAAATTCGGATCATCGTTCAAAACGGATTAAGGCAACATTGCGAGATAAGTCGATGGGTTTTTACGTTGACCATCTTTAACTACTTCATAGTGTAAGTGTGGGCCAGTACAACGACCTGTACAGCCCACATTCGCAATATGCTCACCAGCGTCTACACGGTCACCAACACGAGCGATTAAACGTGAAGCATGTGCATAACGTGTGATATACCCGTTACCATGGTTAATTTCAACATATTGCCCATAACCTGTACCCCAACCTGACTTGGTCACAATCCCTGGGCCTGTTGCGTAAATTGGAGTACCACTTGGTGCAGCAAGATCAAGGCCTGAATGACGTTCTGCACGACCATTCATCGTACGACCGCCATAGTTTGAACTGACCCGTGCGCTTGGTAATGGATGTGCAATTAGCCATGAATGAGGGTTGTTTGAAAAACCTTTTGAAGAAGATTCTGAGCCGTATTTTTTAGCCAGGGAAGCATTGTTAAGCTCAACTGTTTTCTCACGGAGCTGCACTGACATTTTCGTTTCAGCAGGAAGATCAATATCATCTGCAGTATAAGCACCTTCTGACAAAGTGCGTGTCAGTTGCTCAATTCGATCCGAAGATGCGTTATTTGTATTGAGCTCAACTAAATCGGCGAAGGCCACAGACGCAGCCGATGCCGCAAAAGAAAAAGCCAACAAAATACGTCGCATATGCATAAAAAAACCTCTTCAAACTGTTCTTACAAACATTTCTTGCGTGATCTCGTCCTTGATATCTACTGAAAAGAACGCATAAGATTAAGACATCAACATGAAGGAAATATGTATGTCCGAACCAGTGAATCTCTTTCAACAAACAAGAAAACACATAAAAACAGGAAACTTAACGTTTCTCTCAAAGCAAGTTGCTGCATGGCAGAAACTCACTAAACTGATCCAACCTATCCTACCGCAACCAGAGCAGTGGCAGGTTGTTTGTTATCAATATGGTATTTTGACGATTACCGGCGAAAATCAAGCGATGATTAGTCAACTTGGTTACCTTCAAAAACAATATATTGCACAACTGTCGCAACTTGACGAGTTTAAGGACTTACAAAAACTCCAAGTTCGTTTGAGAATCCCATCCCAAACACCCGCAAAAATACAATCTATTTCAAGATCGCTCAGCACCGAAACTCAAGATCTAATTCGAGGTGCTGCTGACTTTGTGAGCGACCCTAAGCTTAGCCAAGCAATGCGCCGTTTGGCAAGCAAAAAAAAGTAACCCAGCTTTAAATACGGTCTAAACCCAATTACTTAAATGTGAAATACATCACAATATAAAAAGTTACAATATAACATCACATAGCAAAGACAATGACTTAAGTCACACTCACGTATGGAATTGGACACTGATCTTCGTCATCAAATGTTACAATTTCATAGCTACTTGGGTCACTTTTAACATTGCGTAATAACTGATTATTCAAAGCATGGCCTGACTTATATCCATCAAATTTAGCAATAATTTGGTGACCAAGCAGATAAAGATCACCGACGGCATCTAATATTTTGTGACGAACAAATTCATCCGAAAAGCGTAAACCTTCCTCATTCACTACGCCTGTTTCATCAACCCCAATTGCATTATCTAAACTGGCCCCCAAAGCCAAATTATTGGCCTTGAGATAATCCAAATCCTTCATAAAACCAAAAGTACGGGCTTCACTGACTTCATAAACGAAGGTTTCAGTTGAAAAATCAATAGTGGCTGACTGATATTCTTTCTTAAAGGCGGGATGATCAAAATCAATAGTAAAATTCAGTTGAAACCCTTTATGTGGGCTGAAAATGGCGCGTTTGTCGTCAATGAGTGCTTCAACAGGCTTTAGAATTTTTATAAATTTTTTAGGGGCATCTAGTTCTTTTAGGCCGCCTTGCATGAGCAAGTAAATGAAAGGGCCAGCACTACCATCCATAATTGGCACTTCAGATGCAGACACTTCAATAATCAGATTATCAATGCCCAGACCAGCTATCGCACTCATGACATGTTCAATGGTACCGACCTTGGTATCCTCTTGAACCAAGTTAGAACACATAAATGCTTCTTGAATTAGCATTGCATTGGCAAGAATGTCTACAGGTGGGTTAAGATCAATACGACGAAATACAATTCCACCGTCCGCATGATGTGGCACAAAGTTAATTAAAACTTTTTGCCCACTATGCAGACCAATACCGCTTGCTTTTACGACACGTTGTAAAGTTCTTTGTTTCAACATGTTTCATATCATCTCACCACTAAACCGCTATACGTTAGCATATTTAGCCATTGATAAAAAACAAAAAGGTAGTCAGAGACTACCTTTTCTTCAAATAATGCGGAATTACCACACGGGCAAGCACTACTTACGTTGTTGATTTTTCAAATAATCTTGAATACTCATTGGTGTTGGGCGCGCCGCACTCACAGCAGATGCAGAATTTGCTGTCGCAGCCGCATCTTGGTTCTGACGCTGGATTGCTGGCACATCATCATCTTCAACTACCGCTTGCGTTGTATGCCCATGTTGTGCTACTTGCACATGTGCATTTGGACGTTTCACGGGCTCAGCAGAATCTGCTGAATTTCGAGTCAAGCCAGTTGCAATCACAGTGACACTGATTTCATCACGCGCATCTGGATCAAATACTGTGCCGTAGAACACTTGGCCTTCGTCTAGATCGACAATTTGGTTCACAACATCAGTAATTTCTTCGATTTCACCAAAGGTGACATCATCGCCACCCGTTACATTGATCAGAATACCTTTGGCATTCATGATGGTCACATTATCTAGCAATGGGCTACGGATCGCTTGTTCAGCCGCTTGACGTGCGCGGTTCTCACCACGACCTAAACCAGCACCCATCATGGCATAACCACGTGTGCTCATTGCAGTTTTTAAGTCAGCGAAGTCAAGGTTAATATGACCTGGGCGTACCACCAAATCAAAAATACTACGTACCGCATTAAGAAGAACATCATCGGCTTTTTTGTAGGCATCTTTCATTGAGATGTCACGGAAAACTTTCAACAAGCGTTGGTTTGGAATGATGATTAAAGAATCTACATGCGCTTCTAATGCTTCAATCCCTTGCTCAGCAGATTGAAGGCGACGCTTACCTTCAAAGTTAAATGGTGTCGTTACCACGCCTACGGTTAAGATACCCATTTCTTTGGCAATTTCAGCAACCACTGGTGCTGCACCTGTACCTGTACCACCGCCCATACCCGCAGTCACAAACACCATATCAGTGCCTTCAAGGTGCTGACGAATCAAGTCACGGCTTTCTTCAGCCGCTGCTTGACCCACATTCGGATTGGCACCAGCACCTAAGCCACGAGTACTTTGTTCACCCAACTGGATTTTGAATTGTGCATTCATACGGTCTAGCGCTTGCTTGTCCGTATTGGCACATACAAATTTTACACCTTGAATGTCTGACTCAAGCATGTGTTGTACGGCATTACCACCTGCACCACCAACACCAAACACAGTAAAACGGGCTTGACCGTTGCTATCGGTTTGATCATCTTCTAAAAATTCAAATGAGGCCATGACCTATAGATTTCCTAATTCGTTATTGGCAGTCACTTAAGCCCGTATACTGCCTTGATCTTAATAAACAAAATTGCTTTTAAGCATGCTGTGCAAGCCATAGCTTGTCAAGTTTAAGCGATGCGTTGTACAACTTCTTAACAATATTCCAAAAAAATTCAACTTAAAAAACAGATTTCAGCTTGTCATTGAGTCCAGACCAAGCACGCCCAACGCGTTTGAATAGCGATAGTTTTTCTGTATCTTCAGGCTCAACAATCGTTTCTTGTGTTTCACTTTGACTAAACATCAACAAACCCGCTGCTGTGGCATACTGCGAACGACGTAATGCTGCAATATTTTGCTCGTCTGCTGTCACATGCACAGGCGGATTACCCAAATGTGCTGATACGCCCAACATACGACGTGCCAACGTCACCATGCCTTCAATTTGGTTGGCATCACCGGTTAGGACCACACCATGATACAAACCATGGATTGCACCATTCCGCTCAAGTTCTTGGCGTACTTGACCTAAGATTTCCTCATAACGTGCAACCACAATCTCAGTCAACTCAATACGGCTAATCGTTTGCGGACCATCAATCCCTTGAATCTGAATCATATGGTCTGGTTTAACCGATTTAATATCAACACAACCATAGAGTAGTTTAATTCGTTCCGCTTCTTCAGTGGTTGTTTGTAACACAGCAGCAATATCTCGGGTGACATGCTCACCACCACGCTGTAAAGTATGCGTCAGTGCTAAACGCCCATCTAAATACACCGCAATGTTGGTGGTACCTGCACCAATATCCACTAAACAGACGCCATACTCTTTTTCATCTTTGAGCAGACTTGCTTCTGCCGTTGCCAAACAAGATACGACCAACTTTTCCACCCCGATATTGGCACCTTTAAGTGCGCGATCAAGGTTTTGCATAGTACTAATTGGTAACATCATCAGTTGATAATGACCAATCATACTATGTGCAGACATACGTATTGGGTTCTGTACCCATTCTGGTGAGTCATCTAGCTCAAAGCCCAACGGAACCGCACTGACCAGATAATGATCCGAGGTCATGTGGCTAGCTTTGGCCAACTCTAATGCACGAACCACTTCACTTGTTGTAATTGTATGGTCAGTATTTTCAACTGGTGTTCGTCCCGACGCATAAAAGCTCTTTAACTCTGCACTGGGAATAGATACCCATGCGGAATGGACACGGCATTCGGCCATATCTTCTGCTTCTTGCACGGCATTTTTTATTGCTGTAATGACTTTATCAAGACTTACAATTTTTCCTTTATTCATGCCTCGGTTACGAGCAGTTGCCATTCCTATCACTTGGATATTATCTGGCGCATGTACCTTACCAATCAAAACTGAAACTTTGTGCGTCCCAATGTCAATCGCAACAACTGAGGGAACCGCTTCATTCATTATTTACTACTACCATCACATGTTTGTTTAATTTATGGCTTTATGCCTCTGTTTTAAAGCCAAGTATTATGGCTTTGCTGCCACTCCACCTGCAATGCTTGTGTCATCAATCGTTACAACAAAATGACCATTTGCTATCTTTGGTGCAGCAGTATTCTTCCATTGAATGGCTAAGCCATTCCGATAACGCAAATCAATAGCGGATACTTTGTCCCAAACTGGCTTCAAATCACTTTGAGCCAAATAACTCAAGCGTTGCAGTTTACTCATGGTTTGATCCTGATCTACGATAACACGTAAACCCGAATCGAACTGCATAAACCAAGTCATCCGCTCCGTTAAATATAATTCTTTTAAACGGAGGTTGACTGGTTGGAATAACTGATTAATTTCATTATAACGGCGCATCATCATTTTTGATTGACTGATTGGGCCGTGCAATAACGGTAAATTTTGATTATTTTTCAGTGTCACTTCGCTAAACACATCACCACTATCACTTAAGAGACGCCCTGTCCCCCAACGTGCAATAGCATGCTTTGGCATGACACGAACGCGAATCGCATTCGGCCACGCACGCGAAACCACTACACGATCAATCCAAGCCAACTCTAAAGTTCGATCGCGAATGTCTTCTAAATCTGAGGTGAAATAGTTATGGGTGATGGTCGGTGACACATGCCCCATAACCTGACTCTTTTCCGCATCAGAACGCACACCAACCACATCGAGTTCAGCCACACGTGCATCTGTCATGACTTGATATAAGCCATAAATACCAACCAACAAGACCGCTATTGCAACGACCAACATCACCCAACCACCAAAATTCGCAAGCTTTTCCTTACGCGTTGGTGGTTTATCGTGTATCGACGTAATCGCTGCGCGTTTGCGGCGCATAGAAGCTGGTAATTGCGCCATTTAGTGAGTCGCACCTGTCAGTGTTTGCTCTAAAATTTGCACACAAAGCGCATCGAAGCTGTAACCCACTGCATTTGCCGCTTTCGGTACCAAAGAGTGACTGGTCATACCCGGTACCGTGTTCACTTCAAGGAGCCAAAAGTTGCCTTGCTCATCTTGCATCGCATCAATACGGCCCCAACCACTTGCACCTACCGCTTGGAATGCACGAAGGCAAAGCGCTTGCAACTTTTGCTCTTCTTCAATGCTTAAACCGCACGGAATTCCGTATTCCACATCATTACGTTGATATTTTGCTTCATAGTCATAAAACGCCACATCCGCAGGCGGTTGCAGGCGAATCACAGGCAACGGTTGACCGTTTAAGAATGAAATGGTGAACTCACGTCCCGTAATCCATTTTTCAGCCATCACCACAGCATCGTGTTGCGTCGCTTTGGCAATTGCAGCCGCCAAATCTTCTGCTTTTTCAACCTTACTCATGCCAACACTTGAGCCTTCATGTACTGGCTTGATAATCAACGGAAGCCCCAAGCTCGCCACCACTTCAGCCAAATCTGACTCTTGGCTAATAATGCGATAAGGTGCTGTAGGTAAGTCTGAACCCTGCCAAACTTGCTTGGTTTTCACTTTGTCCATTCCGATTGCAGAACCTTGCACACCAGTTCCCGTATATGGAATATTCAACCACTCCAAGACGCCTTGAATTTGACCATCTTCTCCACCGCGACCATGCAACACAATAAACGCACGATCATACCCCACCAATTCGGTCACACTACGTTCTTGCGGGTCAAAAGCTTCAGCATTCACGCCCGAACGAACCAATGCGTCAAGTACAGCAGTACCACTATCTAGAGAAACCTCACGCTCAGCAGATTTACCACCAAGCAACACAGCAACTTTGCCGAATTTTGAAGCATTTGACACGTTGATATCCTTAAACTTTATAACTGTTTTATTGATTGAGTAATCACAAAGCGTGATTATTTTAAATACAAATGATTGTTTGCCAGCTCAATCGAGATAGCACCCACATTACCTGCGCCTTGCGTCAATAACAAGTCATCTGCTTGTAACACTTTTTTCAAGGCATGTTGCAGATTACCTTCAACGGGATCAATCAAGATCGGCTCTACATCGCCACGTAACCGAATACTACGTGCCAGTGAACGACTATCTGCGCCGACAATCGGTTTTTCACCCGCAGGATAGACCTCAAGCAGCAACAACTGATCGACATGTGACAGTACATCCACAAAGTCATCGAAACAGTCACGAGTACGGCTAAAACGGTGCGGTTGGAACATCATCACTAAACGACGGTCTGGATGGCTTGCACGTGCAGCTTTAATGGTCGCTTCGACTTCTTTTGGATGGTGACCATAGTCATCCACCAATTTCACATTGCCACCTTCAATGTCAAATTCGCCCTGTACTTGGAAACGACGACCCACACCGCTGAAACTTTCCAACGCACGAGCAATCGCAGCATCAGATACACCTTCATCGGTCGCAATCCCAATCGCTGCTAGTGCATTTAAAATATTATGCAAACCTGGCAAATTGATGGTTAAACGCAAAGGCTCACGATCTTTACGCAAGACGGTAAAGTGCGACTGCATACCTTCTTGTTCAATATCAACGGCACGAATGTCATTGTCTTCATTAAAACCATAGGTGATCAATGGACGACCAATACGTGGCATGATTTCACGAATGTTGGCATCATCGCCACACACCACAGCCAAGCCGTAAAATGGAAGTTTTTGTAAGAACTGTACAAAAGTATCTTTTAAAACATCGAAGCTACCGCCGTAAGTGTCCATGTGGTCTGCATCAATGTTGGTCACGATGGTGGCCATCGGTTGCAAATGCAGGAATGAAGCATCTGATTCATCCGCTTCAGCCACGATAAAACGACTCGCACCGAGCGCAGCATTCACACCAGTACGGTTCAATAAACCACCAATCACATAGGTTGGATCAAGGTTTTCTTCTGCCAACATACAAGTGACTAGGCTTGTGGTCGTGGTTTTACCATGCGTTCCCGCAACAGCAATCCCATGACGGTAACGCATCAGCTCACCCAGCATTTCTGCACGGCGGACCACTGGTGTACGGGTTTCAAGTGCTGCTTTGATTTCAGGGTTTTCAGCATCAATCGCAGTTGACACCACAATCACGTTGGCACCTTGAATATTTTCAGCCGTATGACCGATATAAACTTTGATGCCATTTTCTTCAAGCTGTGCTGTTGTCTTTGACGCCTTGATATCCGAACCTGAGACTTTATAGCCTTGGTTCTTGAGCACTTCTGCAATACCACACATGCCCGCACCACCAATTCCAATAAAATGGATGTGCTTAATACGACGCATTTCTGGCACTTTAATAAGTTTTTTTGCTTGATCAGCAGGTGTAGATGGTGACATAAAATACTCGGTTTACAATGCTTGAATTAAACGAACCACTTGTTGGGTTGCATCGGGTTGTGCTTGCTGACGTGCTTTAACTGCCATTTCAGACAATAACTGACGGTTCATCAAGGGTAATAATAATTCTTTTAAACTTTCGGACGTCATACTTGCTTGTGGGCAAATTTTGGCTGCACCGATATTGGCTAAAAACTTTGCATTGGCCGTTTGGTGATCATCCACTGCACTCGGCAGCGGAACAAACACTGCAGCCACACCAGCAGTGGCAATCTCAGTCACGGTTAACGCCCCAGCACGGCAAATAATTAAGTCAGCATCGCTATAGGCTTGAGCCATATCTTCAATAAAAGGTTGAACCTCAACTTGAAGCTGTTCAGGTGCATCGGCATAGCGCGCTTGTGTCGCCTCTGCATGGTTTTGACCACACTGATGATAAACGCTTAAAGGCACATTGAGTTGCTTCAAGGCTTCAGGAATGCGTTCATTTAATGCTTGTGCGCCCAACGAACCGCCAACAATTAAGATACGCAGTGGCACGCCAGCTTTTTGACGCTCTTGATAGCGCCAAGACGGATTTAAAATTTCCGTAATTTCTTTGCGGACTGGATTACCCGTGGTCACAATTTTATCTTGTACAGCAAAGGTATTTGGAAAAGCTTGACATACTGTTTTTGCAATACGTGATAGCTGCGTATTGGTAAAACCCGCAATCGCATTTTGCTCATGAATAATCACTGGAATACCCAGTGCACGCGCAGCCAATCCACCCGGTCCAGCAACATAGCCCCCAAAGCCTGCAACCGCATCGACTTTGAGCTGCTTCATATAGCGCATTGCGCTTAGCGTGGCTTTTAAAATTTTAAAGGGTGCCAATACTTTGCGGACTAAGCCATTGCCACGCACACCTTGAATGTCAATTTGATAAATCGGGATATCGTGATTTTTAAGTAGGCGATTTTCCATACCTGTAGGCGTAGCAAGCCATGAGACTTGGCAGCCTTGTTGCTGTAATTCCTTAGCCACAGCAAGTGCTGGAAAAACATGCCCACCCGTTCCGGCAGCCATCATCATTACATGTTTCGGCTTTGTTTGTGTTGCTTCGGTCACAGTCTAATTCTTCAATTCTAAAATATGGAAACAAAATTCAATTTTAAGCGATCAATTGTAATCACAAACGCATAACCGCGAAAGATTATTTACTTTTTTTCAACAGGCATTTGATTGTTTTTTTCTACTGATTTTCGAGTTTAAACTAGATTTGTTATCAGATATACATTTTTACTCAAACTACCACACACATTTAAGCTCGACAGCACCATGTTTTATATCTAAAAATAAAACATTGAAGATGATTTTAATCAATTATTTAATATAACTCTAAAAGAATGGGAACCTCATTTTTAGCAAATAGAAATACCCTCTGAGCTGAAACATTTGAACAGAATGAAAATTTGTAATGCCATGTAGCACTGTGTGATTTATCTTCAACCCAATTTATACACTTTGCGGTAAGCCATGTCCTTATTTCAAAACTTGCCTATTCATTGAAATAAAAAAGGAACCTTTTCAGGTTCCTCTTTCTGTGGATTTAGCTGGCTTTACCTGCTTCCAAGACATCAAATAAAGTATCGGCAATCGAAGTACCAAATTGTGCATCAATCTCACGAATACAGGTTGGGCTAGTCACATTAATTTCGGTCACATAGTTGCCAATCACATCGAGTCCAACAAAAACCAAACCTTTTTCACGTAAGAAGGGTCCCACTTTCGCGGCAATCGCCTTATCATTTTCAGTCAAGGGACGGGCTTGACCCAAACCACCTGCAGCCAAGTTCCCACGCACTTCACCGTTTTGCGGAATACGCGCCAAACAGTAGGGAATCGGTTCACCATTGATCAGCAAGATGCGTTTATCTCCTTCAACAATTTCAGGAATATACCGCTGCGCCATAATCGGACGTGTACCCATTTCAGTCAGCATTTCTAGAGTTGAGCCGATGTTCACACCATCTTGATATAAGCGGAAAATTCCCATGCCACCCATCCCATCGAGGGGCTTCACAATCACATCACCATGTTCTTTGATAAATTCACGGATCAGGCTTTGTTGTGAAGTCACCAGTGTAGGGACTTGGAGTTCTGGGAACTGCGTGGCAAACAATTTTTCATTACAATCGCGTAAAGACTGTGGCTTATTGATAATCCACGCGCCTTCACGTTCCGCTTGTTCCAAAATATAAGTGGTATACACAAAGTTCATGTCGAACGGTGGATCTTTACGCATCAAGATCACATCGTAATCCGCCAAGGACTCTTTTTGTGGTTCGCCCAAATCATAATAATGATCGTAATCTTCAAACACTTTTAAGGGAGAAATCAGACCAAAGGCTTTGCCTTGGTCGATATATAAATCGTGTTGTAATGCATAACCCAGCTCGTGCCCGCGACGGCTTGCTGCCCATAACATTGCCATCGTAGAATCTTTTTTCAGATTCACCGTTTCAATCGGGTCCATCACTACCAGTACACGCATAAGTCTCACGCTCATATTTTTAAAACTTGGCAAAAAGTATAGCGAAGTTTTCAGCTTTGGGCACAACAAGTTGTGTATTAATTAAATATTAAAAAATCTATTTTATTCAATTAGCTACAATACATTAGCATTATTAAATAAATTCAAAGTGCTTACTTGGTGGAAAGAAACAGTAAATCTACTGCTATTTCCACCTTCCTCGCAAATGGCTTCAACTTAAGCCAAAAGGCGTTGAATATCCTGAGCAATTTTTTCAGGTTTAACGATCGGCGCATAACGTTTCACCACCTGCCCTTTTTGATTAATCAGAAACTTGGTGAAATTCCATTTGATCCTTTGGCTGCCTAAAATGCCTTTCGCCTCAGACGTTAAATACTGATACAGCGGATGCGCAGTAGGACCATTCACATCAACCTTAGCAAACATCGGGAAAGAAACCCCATAATTACGCTGACAAAAACTGCCGATCTCTTCATTACTCGCAGGGTCTTGCTGCGCAAATTGGTTACATGGAAAACCTAAAACTAAAAGACCTTGTTGTTGGTAGTCCTGATATAACTGTTCCAAACCTTCAAATTGTGGGGTTAAACCACATTGGCTCGCGGTATTCACCACCAATAAAACTTTGCCCTGATAGTCGGCTAGATTTTTTTGCTCGCCTTCCAACAGCTCGGCCTGAAAATCATAAATTGTCATCATTACATCTCTTCCATTCATCAAAATATCATTCGTTAAAGTCGCTTCAAGGGTTGACCTATAGCGGCAAACAATATTGCACACAATTAACTTGTGTGCAAGTTTATTACACGCAATATACTTCCACTTCCATTTCATTTATACTGTTTTCTAACTACTAATCCTCAAGGACATGCAACATGGCTGACACCCCACTTTTAGAAAACCGCGTGTGTTTTGCCATGTATTCCGCAACCAATGCCATGGTCCGTCAATACCGCCCACGCCTACAAGCCTATGATCTGACCTATCCGCAGTTTATTGTTTTATTGGCTCTATATGAGCAGGACAATGTGACGTTGACTGAAATTGGACAAAAAACTTTTTTTGACTCAGGCACCTTAACCCCCATTATTAAGAAGCTAGAAGAAAAACAATTTTTAAAGCGTGTCGCAGTCAAGGAAGATGAACGTATGAAAAAAGTCGTGCTTCTGGAAAAAGCACTCCTAGCTAAAGACAAAATTATGGCGATTCCATTTGAACTGGCATGTTCTTTAGGTCTAGATCCTCATGATTTGGCGACTATCCATCAACTGTGTCAGCGTTTTTTAAATGGTTTGGAACAGACCCAACACGCTGGTCGAGATGCTTAATGCAACAAGCGATTATTGGTTTTCATCTCGATGAAGAACATCATTGGGTAGCTGAGCTTGCCTGCGGTCACACACAGCATGTCCGCCATACGCCACCATGGCAAAACCGCCCGTGGGTACTAACTGAGCACGGACGCCAAGAAAAAATCGGCGTTCTTTTAAACTGTAAGAAATGTCTGGAAAACCCTGTTCAATAACGCTTTTCCAATGTCCTTCTGATTTTAAATTTATTACTTATCAACTAATTAAAATAATTAAACAGCACCTTTAGCCATTCTTTTAAACCCAATCCAATTATGTAGGAAAAATGAATTTTCCACGAAGTCTTGTTCATTTTTAGTAAATGATTATAATTCTCACTTTTATTACCCATTTAATCTCTCTGAGCCTTCCCCATGACCAAACTTCAAGCCTACCCACTCCGTGGCTCCGCTCTATTCAAATATAGCTTACTCAGCTTTATGATTTTAAGTGCACATGCAGCCTATGCAGATGAAGCAACACTACAAAATAATGAGAACCCACCCTCTCAAGCGATGACAAACAAATCGGGCACAGCAGCAGTTCTACCCACCTTAAAAATTGAGGCAATGAGTGAACTTGATCCAATTAAAAGCTATGTCGATTATGATCAGGCCAATGTCACCCGTAATGGTCTAAAGAAAAAAGACATCCCTCAAACCATTGACACCATTGATGTACAGAAATATAAAATCTACGGCTCTAATGACCTCAGTGTGATGCTACAAGGCACACCAGGGGTATCCACCAGCTATGATATGCGCGGTGATGGCATTACCCTTCGAGGTTTCTCTGCCGACTCGGGTGATATTTACCGTGATGGGATTCGTGAAAGTGGTCAAGTCCGCCGTAGCACAGCCAATATTGAACGGATCGAAATTTTAAAAGGCCCTGCCTCGGTGTTATATGGTCGTAGCGCGGGCGGTGGTGTAGTCAACATGGTCAGTAAATACGCCAATTTTGACTCGAAAAGCTCAGTCGGTACCTATGTCGGTTCATATGACACTTATGGCGCAACAGCAGATATTAACCAAGTATTAAATGACAATTGGGCTGTCCGTTTAACAGGTGAATACGGTGAAGCAGATAGTTTCCGTTCAGGCATCGACAGTAAAATTGAGATGATCTCGCCAAGTTTCACGTATAAAAATGATGAAGAAACCCTCACGTGGACCACACAATATACCTATGACAAATTAGCGCGAGTACCTGACCGTGGTCCAAGTTATAGTATCTTGCCTAGTGGAACATCCATTAAAACCGGCTTTGCACAAAATGGCGATTATGTCGACGATGTATTACAAGTCATTCGCTCAGATTTAAGCTATGAATTTGCGCCAAATTGGATTTTCCATTGGGCTGCAAGCTATAGACAAGCAGAACAAAATTTTGATCATTTTTATTTAGGTGGATACTGTGCAACAGCGACTACTGTAATCCGTAATGCAGGTACATGCCAAGGTCATGTAGGTGACATCTCTCAAATTTATTATTGGCAACAAACAGACAATAAAACTACCAGCAACACCTTTGATATTAAAGGTGAATTCAATACAGGATCAATTAAACACAATCTTGTATTCGGCAGTGACTGGAGCTATGAACAACGAGAACCACGCTTAGCCAATACCAACCAAAACGGTTCTGCAATTTATGGTTATGTAGACCCAATCACAGGTGAGCGCCAATCTAGTCGTGGTACAGGCCCACTTAAAATCAGTCAACACAATTATAATCAAGGCACAAGTTTAGGCTTCTTTGCCCAAGACCTAATCAGCTTGAATGAACAAGTCAAAATCATGCTTGGTATGCGCTACGACAGCTATGATTTTTCTACCACCAATAAACTACCAAATGTCGCTGCAGATAAACGTAAACGATCTATTAATGATGATTCATTTAGCCCAAATGTCGGCGTAGTCTGGCAACCGAATGAACATCAAAGTCTGTATGCATCATACAGCAAAAGTTTTGCGCCCTTTGGCGGCTCTATGGGTGTCAATCCAATTTCATCAGCAAGCCAAGATATGAACATCTTTAATGCTGAGCCACAATATAACGAACAATACGAAATGGGAGTCAAAAGTGATTGGTTCGATGAACGCCTCAATACCCAGTTCTCTGTTTATGACATTCGTAAAAAGAATATCCGTTACCGTCCAGACCCAGATGTTCCAGACGTATGGGCTGTGGGTGGCGAACATCAATCCAAAGGCTTAGAATTTAGCTTTATTGGTCGCGTATTGGATAATCTTTTTGTCCGTGGTGGTTATGGTTACACCGATGCTCAAGTCAAAAAGGACAAAGAAAAGCCTGAAAATGTAGGAAATACTCTTTCTAATACCTCTAAAAATACAGGCAACCTGTTTGTGCGCTACTTACCTACCGAAAAGCTCTATGGTGAAGTTGGTGTAACGTATGTTGGCTCTTACTATCCGAACATCAATAACTTGACCAAGATGGATGGTTTCAATCGTGTCGATGCCGCGATTGGTTATAGTGCTGATCCATGGAACCTAACCTTAGCTGTCAGCAACCTGACCAATAAAGAATACTGGCGTTCAGACTCTATGCCAGGTACACCACGTAGCTTCTTGATGCGTTTAAACTACCAGTTCTAAACTGCCTTCAATAAAGTTTTAACTCAAGCGGAACAGGTCACTGTTCCGTTTTTTTATGCTTGCCGAAGGACGACTGAGCCAATCCATACACACTTTGAGCCTTTTGTTATAAAGCGCAAGAAACGGATTTTCAGGCCTCACTCGATTTGTTACTGTTTTCTTAAGTTAAATGATTTCCGTGAGTAATCATGACAGAACATACCAACTACAAACGTGTGGCAAGGGCGATTGAATACATTGAACAAAACTTCAAACAGCAACCCAGTTTGACCGAAATTGCAGAACACGTACATTTAAGTCCTACACATTTTCAACGCATATTTACCGAATGGGCAGGCGTCAGTCCAAAGAAATTTTTGCAGTATATTAGTGTGGAATATGCCAAGTCTGTTTTGAAAAACCACACAGAACATAATATTTTTGCAGCAACCTTTGACACGGGCCTTTCTAGTACCAGCAGATTGCATGATTTATTTGTTCAAATCGAAGGTATGACGCCCGCAGAATACAAACATGGCGGTGAAGCACTCCACATTCACTATAGCTTTGCCGAAACCATTTTTGGCTCAGTCATGATTGCCTCAACCCCTAAAGGCATTTGCCATATGGCCTTTACCGAAACAAATCAAGATGCATTGATCTATCTAAAAACACAGTTCCCACGCGCGACATTTATTGAAGATCAGGATGAATTACAACGTAAAGCGCTCGCAATTTTTCAGCAAGATCAAAACAGCCTATCAGAGATTAAACTGCATCTGAAAGGTACCGACTTTCAGCTCAAGGTTTGGCAAAGTCTGCTTAAAATCCCCATGGGACGGCTCAGCAGTTATGCACATATTGCCCAAGAGATTGGGCAAGAGCGTGCCTCGCGAGCGGTCGGAACAGCAATTGGTAGCAATCCTGTTGCCTTTTTAATTCCCTGCCATCGGGTCATTCTGTCTTCAGGGCAACGTGGTGGCTATATGTGGGGAACAACACGTAAAACTGCGATGATTGGCTGGGAAGGTGCGCATAGCCAAACATCAACCGAAAAAGAGAGCGAATAAAAAAAGGAAGCAGTAGCTTCCTTTTTTTATTTCAACGTTCAGACGCCATATTTCACACGGTAGGCTTCCATTTTGGCTAACGCTTCAGTCTCACCTTTAGCCTCTAAATAATTCATCAAATCTTTCATGGTCACCAATGCATGTACAGGAATTTCCAACTCTTTTTGCACTTCTTGGATCGCAGACAAATCACCTTGACCTTTTTCTTGACGGTCTAATGCCACTAACACGCCTGCAATCTGCGCACCTGCATTTTTCAAAATGGTGACCACTTCACGGATCGCTGTGCCCGCAGTAATCACATCGTCAATAATCCAGACTTTTTTGCCTGCAACAGATGCACCAACCAAGACCCCGCCTTCACCATGATCTTTGGCTTCTTTACGGTTAAACCCCCAAGGCACACTCACACCATGGTTTTGCGACAACGCCACAGCTGTCGCTGCAACAAAAGGAATTCCTTTATATGCAGGACCAAAAACCACCTCAACATTGTTGCATTCTGTCAGTTTGGTTGCATAGCCAGAAGCCAAGAGAGACAAGGCTTCGCCGTCATTGAGTAGACCTGCATTAAAAAAATAAGGACTCACACGACCCGATTTTAAAGTAAACTCACCAAATTTAAGCACGCCACGTGATAATGCGAGTTCGATAAAAGCTTGAGGGTTAAATGTCGCTTGCGTTGTCATGCGGTGCTCCGAATTTTCAAATTGAGGTAAGACTTGCGCATGATACCAAAGAGTAGCTATCCAAGTGATCAAAAAATTTTACGTGTGGTTTCAATTAACGTAAATGGTCTACGTTCTGCAGAAAAAAAAGGAATTTTTGATTGGATCTCCACATCAGATGCTGATGTGATTTGCATGCAAGAATCTCGTATCACTCACGAACAATGGACGGATAAATTTAAACCTGAAGGTTGGCATACCCACCTGTTCCCTGCCGAACGTCCAGGTTATGCAGGCACTGCCATTTATAGCCGTCTACCCTTTGTTTCAGTCACGGATGGGCTTGGTTTTGAATTGGCCGATTCTCAAGGTCGCTTTATTTCCGCTGAATTTGACTTAGGTTTAGGCCAAACCGCACATATTTGTTCACTCTATTTACCCTCGGGTTCTTCTGGCGAAGAAGCACAAGTACGTAAAGATCACTTTTTAGAAGAATACAAACAAATTTTGAAACAATGGCGTGAAGAAAATAAGTCCGTGATTGTCTGTGGTGACTACAACATCGTGCATAAACGCATCGACATTAAAAACTGGTCAGGCAATCAAAAAGCCTCAGGCTGTTTACCGCATGAGCGTGCTTGGCTTGATCACATTTATGATGAACTTGGCTATGTCGATACTTTCCGTGAAGTTCGTCAAGAAGCAGAACTTTATTCATGGTGGTCAAACCGTGGGCAAGCCCGTGCCAAAAATGTGGGTTGGCGGATTGACTATCAAGCTTGCTCCCCTGACTGGAAAGCCCGTACAGTCAATGCTTGGGTCTATAAAGAGACTTGGTTTAGCGATCATGCACCCGTTATTATTGACTATCAAATCTAGTGAAATATCCACTTTTCACCCATACTCAGTGAACAAGTGTTTACTGAGTATGGGTTTTTAACTTACATTATCTGCCGTTTTTTGAGTCTTTTTCTGATCAATCAATCAGTGCATTATGTTTCCACGGCAAAGGGACGATGTCAGGATGACAGCACAAGGACAGGAAGCCGTAGGATGAAATTGAACAAGCTATAGTTTTAGTTTGCTCTCAAGGATGTGACAATGGACGTTGTAATGAGACCCGCATGATCAGGATGATTAAATGCGGGTTTTCTCTTTTTTAGTCTCTTCTTTTTTAATTATTATTCTTAGATTAGCATTTTAACAATTCTCTTCTTCTTGATTTCTATTTTAAATACCTTTTATGACAAACACATGACGTTTTCAGATTAAAACACGGCACTAGAGCCATCCTCTTTTTTCAGCTACTCTAAACCCAGATTAAAAGCAAAAGGGTTTCCCATGTTGAAGGTTTATGGCATTAAAAATTGTAACTCGATGAAGAAAGCATTCGACCTACTGAGTGAATTAGGTTTGGCCTATGAATTTCATGATTATAAAAAGCAAGGGATTGATGCTATAACCGTAAAAACATGGCTGGATCAACTAGGTGCTGATCTCGTTCTGAATAAAAAAGGCACCACTTGGCGTAAACTGACCGAAGCAGAACAACAGACCGCTTTAGCTTCAGAGCAAGGGTTGATTGATGCACTCACCACTCACCACAGCCTGATTAAGCGCCCTTTCATTGCGACAGCAAATGGTTTCGTTGTGGGTTTCGATGAAGATGCGATTCGCGCCTTAAAGGCATAACAAAAACAAAAAAGCCGAGCAATTGCTCGGCTTTTTTAGACTATATATTAATTCACACGAATCCATGTTTGGTTACGACCTAAAGCAGCAACGCCAAGATAACCACGGAGTTCAAGCTTTTTACCCCCCGAAGTTAACTCACCTTTTAAGCTGTAAGTTTTACCATTTTTCGGATCCAAAATTTTACCATCATCGTATTTTGTACCACCGACATTTTTTAGACCATGTACGATTGTCAAACCTTTCAATGATTTGTTTTTATACGGACCTTCACATTTCGTACATGCATTTTCTTCACCAGGTGTCAAAATGCTTTGAATACTGCCAGTTAAAGTTCCATTTTTCTGCTCAGTGAATTTCACAACCGCACGCGGTTGCTTCGTTTTGTCATCAATCGTTTTCCAAACTGTGCCATTAAGTGGATCTGCTGCGTGAGTTAGAGCGGCCAATCCCAGTACGCTTAATGCAAGTGCAATTTTTTTCATTTTTTGTCATTTCCCTAGTCTAGTATAGACGACTATCATTATTAAAAAGTCACAACAATTTTTCAATTTTTCAATGTGACTAATTAGTGTAACCTTGTAAATTATGTTGGTAAATACACAAACTCAAGGTAAAACAAATAATAAAATGGAATAACTATGAAGATTGCCGATCCATGGAAACAAATTATTACAGAGCAGTTTTTAAAAACCACGATTCGAACCCCGAGTCGATTTAGCCTCTCTCCCAGTAGTCAGCGTTTTCTCATTGAACAAATGTGTCGTGCATTCCCACTCAATAAATCCGTTCAAATCCGCCCTCTGCGTCTTGCAGGCTTGCGTGCGGAAGAACTGAAAGCTGAAACCGAGGCCACTCAGCTCATTTTGCACATTCATGGCGGGGCTTTCTTTTTAGGTTCAATGAATACCCACCGCGCATTTGTCTCAGACCTTGCTGCAAGCACGCACATGCAGGTGATCCATCTGGATTATCCTTTGTCACCTGAGCATCCTTATCCTGAGGCCATTGATGCACTATTAGATGTATACCAAGTTTTATTAGCACAAGGGATACAAGCCAAAGACATTATTTTATCTGGCGATTCTTGTGGTGCAAATCTAGCATTGGCTTTAGCACTGCGTATTCGCGATGAACAACTCTCACAGGTTAGTGGACTCATTCTACTCTCGCCTTTCTTGGACTTAAGTTTAACCAGTGAATCTATTCGCTATAACCGCCAGTTAGATGCGCTGTTATCCATTGAAGCCCTTGAAACAGGCATCGAGTACTATCTACCCAAGCAAATTGATTCTGCTGACCCACTTGTCTCTCCATTATTTGATGATTTATCCGATCTGCCTCCGACTCTCGTGCAAGTCGGTTCAAAAGAAATTCTGTTAGATGATGCACAACGGTTTAGAGATAAAGCAACAAAAGCCGGTGTGGACGTGACCTTTAAACTCTACACGGGCATGTGGCATAACTTCCAAATGTTTAATGCATGGTTTCCCGAAGCCAAAATGGCCTTGGACGATATTGCCACTTTTGCTCAATCACTCGACCAAGACTAGATATCATTAGTTCAAGAAAAAAAGGTCAGCCTAAGGCTGACCGAGTGAGGAATCATGAAACTGCTTTTTATTGTGATTAGATGGTTTTTACCTGTGCCAATGCCGCTGTAATGGCTTGATCTTTCAACTCTGGCCCCATATTCACACCCTCTGCACGAATGATTTCAACATCTGTCACACCAGTAAAGTTAAACACTGTTTTCAAAAAACCTTCTTGGAAATCAACAGGGCTGTTGTCGCCATAAACACCACCACGACTACTGGCGATATATGCTTTTTTGTCACCAGCCAAACCTACAGGACCATTTTCTGTATATTTAAAAGTACGACCAGCAACACTAATGCGGTCAATCCATGCTTTTAATGTTGAAGTAATCCCGAAGTTATACATTGCTGCGCCAATCACCACGACATCTGCATCGAGGTACTGTTGAATAATGCGTTCACCTAAAGCCGATTGCTCTGCATTTTGCCCCATCAAGATTTCCGCATCCAAATGTGGAATTGGTTGTGTCGCCAAATCCAAATACTCAACTTGGGCTTGAGGATGCTTTTCTATAAGTTGCGACACAATGGCTTGGCTTAACTGACGAGACACAGAAGCATCAGACATAATACTTGAATCAATGTGTAAAACTTTCATGGGATATTCCAGACTAATCTTTCTTTAATAGGAGCATATTAAAAGAATTGCCCTACCAGAATAATGCACTTCAGTAAAACACTATGTTTCAAAAATAGAACACTTTTCCCTTTTTGTAGGGATGTTTTTACTATGATTTTAGGTGCTATCTTGTATTTCAATTTTAAAATTAATGATAATGATATTTAAATTAAAAAATAATACGAAAATAAAAGGATAAGAATATTGAATGAATTCACTAGCCGTTGCCTCTAAAAAATTAACGAAAAATAAACTTTCTCGCTATCTACTTGAAGAGGAAGTCATTATGAATTGGAGTACATTGAAAAAATGTATTCTGATGCTTATTTTAGCCTGTACCATCCATATTGCTTGGCTAGGCTGGGATACGTTTATTCTAATGAACCCTCAATACTGGCAGGTGGTCAATATCGAGTTTGTTCGCATTCAATTTGTGCTGAATTCTATTTTTTGTTTGGTGCTCTTAGGGCTGATTTACCCCTGCTATGCTTTACAGGATCGCGCATGGGTGCAACGCTTTTTACCTTATGTCGCCATCGGTATCTTTGTGATTTCACTTTGCCAAGACAGCTATTTTGTTGGGGTTTTAAGCCCAATGACCATGATTGCCTACATTTGTTTACTGACGCTGGGTTTAGTGCTGTTTAAACGCAAAATTATTTATATGATGCTAATTCCTGCCACGAGTTTTTTAGTTTTTTCAGGATATCTGAGTTTTATTGACGTTGTCCCTTACTCCCCTCTTTTTATCATTGATGGGAAGCTTTTTCTTAATGGCTTCTGGTTATTTTCGATGTTGTATTTCATTACTCCGATCTTAATCACTTGCTTAATTTTATTTGAAATTTTACTTAGCCAGTGGCGTCATCGTGAACAACAGATCCAAAGTTTAAGTCAGATTGATCCCCTCACCAACACGCTTAACCGACGCAGTATTAGCCAAAACTTAGAAAACTTAGGTCATGAGAAACATTCTCCTTATGCAATTGTGCTACTAGATCTCGATCTGTTTAAAAATATCAATGATCAGTTCGGACACCATATGGGAGATGCAGTTTTAATTGCAGTCGGTCAAAAATTGAGTGAGCATTTACGTGAACAGGATATCGTAGGTCGCTATGGTGGCGAAGAGTTTATATTAATCTTAAAGCGTTCTTCGCAACATCGTGCGCGCCGTATTGCAGAACGTTGTCGGGCAGCCATTGAATCTTTGGTTATTGAAAATGAAGATGGACGTTCAATTCGTATCACCGCCAGTTTCGGTATTGCCCTATCTGCACATAAATTAAAACCCCAACAATTATTAAACCAAGCTGACAAAGCACTTTATGCAGCGAAAGCCGGAGGACGGAATCAAATTAAATGCTATTTTGAAATCGGTGCTTCTGAAATTGAATACGAGTCCAAATGTCGTGATAACCCTCATATTCCACGTCATTAGACAGCTTCTTCTAATCCAGAATGGATCCAAGCACTGACAGCAGGATGCTTGATTATCTGTTGCATATACTGCTGGCTTTGCTCAGATACGGGCAATGCATAACTCTTGAGACGCATCACCACAGGTGCATAAAAGGCATCGGCTATACAGAAATTGCCAAATAAAAAAGCATGCGCGTCTGCACGTTTAGCCCAAATGTGTTCAATCCGCGCAACATCTGCTCTTAATGCCGCATGCTTCTTCCAAAGTGCTTGACCTTCGGCTGTGCTGTATTGCATCTGAAGATTCATTGGGCACAATTCACGCAGTGCCATAAAACTACTGTGCATTTCACCACTGATGCTTCGTGCTTGCGCTCTTAAGGCTTTAGCTCTTGGCCAAAGTGCTAAGTCTGGATGTTGCTCAGCCAAATATTCACAAATCGCTAAAGAGTCCCAAATTCTAAATTCTCCTACATCTAAAACAGGTACTTGAGCATTGGCATGAATATGGGATAGTTGCTCTTTAAAACTGGGGTTTGTCGCATCAAAGCGAACAAGTACCTCTTCAAAGTCGATGTTAAATGCGGTTAAAACCAACCACGCTCGCATTGACCAACTGGAGGAGTTTTTATTGGCAATATATAAACGTTGCATCACCCTTCTCCCTCAGGTTTAAAAACGTTGTAATTGAGCTAAAAGTTCAGCCTCAGTAAATGCACCTGTTAAACGTAAACCGCGAATTTCTTGTTGTGAGGCATCTAAAAATAAATAGGTGGGTGGCCCTAAAATATCCCACTGGTTTAACAGCACTTGATGGGTTGCATCATAATGACTCAAATCCAGTTTAATTAAATAATACGGCGCAAGTGCCTGTTGTACTGTGGCAGATTTTAAAATACGGTGTTCAATCGGCTGACAGGCAATACACCAATCCGCATAGACATCAATCACGATTTTTTGGCCTTTCGGTGCTTGTGCTAATAACTGCTGAAACTCTGCCGCCGTACTTGCGACATGCCAATGCGCAGAGTCTGTCACTGTTGACTCAAAAAAACGTTGACTCTGTTGATATTGGCTATAGCTAATATAAGACCCGCCAATCAGCAACGCCACGATATATAACACACGTAACTGGGTTTTATTCCACATTAAACGATATAACACATAACCAATAAAGCTTAAGCCTAGGACTAAACTTAGCAGTTGCATCCATGTCTCAGAAAGCATTGGGCGAATAAAATACAGCGCCAAAGCCAACATAATAAAAGCAAATAACACCCGAATTTGATTCATCCATAACCCTGCACGTGGCAAGATTTTAGCCCCCAATATACTGGCAAGCAGAAGTGGCGTTCCCATCCCAAAGCCTAAAGTGAACAATAAAACTGCACCTTGCCACTGGCTTTGCGTTTGTGAAATGAACAATAAAGCACCAGCCAAAGGGGCTGTCATACAAGGGCCAACCAACAAGGCAGAAATCATACCCATGATTCCCGCACTGAGCAGACTGCCCCCTTTTTGCATGGACTGAATATGATCAAGTTTATTGACCAGCACTTGAGGCAGTTTAAGCTCAAATAGTCCAAATAAATTTAACGCGAATAAGACAAAAAGCAGGCTAAAGGCAATGAGGGTTGAAGGCTGCTGCAACCAACGCTGAAAATTCAAACCTGCGGAGGATGCAACCAACCCCAAAATGGCATAAACCATCGCCATGCTGCAGACAAAGACCAAAGCAATCATCCATGCTTTAAGACCTTTACTGTCTCGTATAATGAGAGAAGTTAAAATCGGTAACATGGGTAAAGAACACGGTGTAAACGCGAGTAGGATGCCGAGCCCAAAGAACAGCAATAAGCCATAAGCCAACGAGCTCTTAGCCAATTCCTCTGACCACATTTGGTCTTGGGCTGCGGAATCATCAGCGCTTAATGTTACTTGTTCAGATGTCACATTTGTCTCTAAGGACTGCGCTTGAGTATTCGACTGTGCTGCCAAATCTAACAGCCGTTTTGAACCACTGGCCTGATCTTGCAGGCTGATCAAGCCATTAACATCAGTTTTAAATTCAATGGTTTGCGGTGGATAGCAAATACGATCTTTGGCACAACCCTGCCAAGTCACCTGATAGGTTTGCGAAGCTTGTGTATTTAAATCAAATTGTACGTGTTGATAATAAACTTGGGTATGCCCATAATTTTCATCATATAAATCATGGGCTGGAGGTAGCTCTAACTTAAGCACCTGTCCTGCCTGTTTCACTTCAAATTTGTGCTGATAGATATAATAGTGTTCAGGGATATCCCAATGCAGCTGAGCGCTATGCTCAGTTGTGGACTCCACTGTAAATGGAAACGCATCCTTGGCTGAAAGCAGTGGAGTTTCTGCATGAACGTTTAGAATACTGGCCCAAATACACAGATTGATAATCAATACTGATAGCACCAGATACCACGTTCTTCCGTTCTTCCCCTGTTCCAGATGAAGATGCTTTTCCATAATGTTTTCTTTTTCTAATTAAAATAAGTATGAAATGCCAAGGGCTGAGTAATAGCTTTTATCTGAACCATCTAAGTCAACGCCAACACTTGCATCCAGTTGCATCCGCTGATTGACCGCATACATTAAACCTGTACCCAGCGCATATTCATTGTCTTGGCTTTCTGCTTTACGGTAAACCAATTCAGAGAAGCCACTGAGTTTATCGGTAAATTGGTACTCGAGTGTCGGAATTGCAGAAATTGCCCAATCACTATTTTGAACTTCATAACGCATGGTGATAGATGTTGTCACAAGATCGCTATAATCATAAGACACAGCAGAAGTCAGGCTATAAATATCATCTTCATTGGTGAAACCATCATTGCCTGTAGCAATAACCGCTTCAGCTAATACGGCCATACTCAAACGTTCATCATCCAGTGGAATAGCCGCTTTTACACCCACACTGACATCACCCAAACCATCTGTTTCAGACTTGTTACCCGCCACTTTCACTTGCTGCCACGACGGACCTGCCCAACCCAATTGTAATTCGATGTTTTTTGCTAGACCTGTGCGGAACAACATATCTGCATTTAAGTTGGTGGTTTTTACTTTTTCCCCATCGGCAGTGGTGGACTCAACATAATTTGCATTGGCTAAGCCCTGCTCCCATGCCAACTGACCCACAGGCGTAATGCCAGTGCCCATACCCGAGCCAGGGCGGTCAAAGGAAAAATCTGCAGCCATCGCATTCATACTGAATCCAGCTGTGACACATAAACCCAAATGTTTTAATTTCATCATGATTTTCTCGCTGTTTAGGCTAATTCTTTTGACATTTTTGCACCGTGCTGACGAAGCAACTCTAAAGTTTGCTTTTCTTCAGCTAATGCTTCGGCCCAGTTAATTTCATCAAATTCACAATCAAAGAACAAATCGCTAATCGAAGATAAAATAGTCAAACCATCTTCATCTTTGGTGTTTGGATCGACTTTCTCATCCAATAAGCGTTTGACTGCGGGCGCACATGCAGCACTTGCAGCATCCCAAAGTGGGCCATAAATTTCCTCTGTATCCCACAAATGTAAATTCGCTTTTGCTTGAATTAACTGTTCTAAAATCTCTAAATGTACCGCTAGGCTATCTTGCTTTTCTTGTTCTGATAAAGGTGTACCCGCTTCATACGCTTCGCAAATTGCTTCCCACCATTTAAATAAGCCATCTGACCAAACTGAAATCACAGGTCCTTTTTCAGAGTCAATAAAATTTGGATTTAATCCATCTGCTAATAAACGTTGAACTTGCTGAAGATCTAATTCTTCAAGTGCTTGCACGAAAGCTTGTTGTTGCGCGGTTAACATGGAGAGGACGCTCTTCAATTCAGTTTTATTCTATTATGCCGAATAAACGGAACATTTGTTATCCGTAATGTTGGATAAAAGTGAGTGCCAAACATGAAAAAAGCCCCAAATCTGGGGCTTTTTAAAATTCCGTGAGGTTTATTCTTCCTCATCCTCTAGGCCATCATCCTGATCTGCATAAACAGGTTGCCCAGCACGTGGTTTATCATTCCTTTCAAAGGTATGTTCTAGGCTACGTTTGAGGCGATCAATCGCACCATGAATCGCCGTATCGACATTATGACCTTTATGATTTACAACCACGGGTTTTAAACCTGCAGGACGAGCTTCAATCATACATTGAATGTCGTCATCTCCGCCTTTATGGCTATTGGCATCACTCAGATGCACTGAAAAATGGGTAATACGTTCACTGTGACGTTGGAATTCTTGATTGAGCTCTGCACGTACATAACTAATTAAACGGTCACTATTTTGAATGTTTTTATCTGTACGGATTTCTATGTTCATAAAATAACATCCTCTCTTTATTTGACTCTTTTCTGTGCAAAACTTTTTTATCTTGGCACACTTGTAGCTTACTGTTTTAACAGCATACGACCATCTTCAATTTCTATTGGAAAGCAACCTCCCCTGATTGAATGATGAACACTTTTGAGTCTGCAGATCTGTGTCCTTCTACTTTGAATATCGGGCCTAACTCAAAATTATGCAAGTGATATTTTAAAAAAAATATGAAAAGGATACTTATTGTGACAAGCACTTACTTACGTGGCCAAGAACTCATTGATTCTATTCAAACTTCTGCCTATTCACGTGACCTAATTGGCTATGCAGGAACCCCACCACACGCTCACTGGCCCAATCAAGCACGCATTGCACTACAGTTTGTTTTGAACTATGAAGAAGGGGCTGAAAACCATGTTGAGCATGGTGATGCTGGTTCTGAGCAGTTCCTATCTGAGTTGGTCGGTGCAGCGAGTTTTCCTGCTCAGCATCGCTCCATGGATTCCATGTATGAATATGGCTCACGAGCAGGTTTTTGGCGCATCCATGCGGAGTTTCAAAAACGTGGACTCCCGATGACCATCTTTGGGGTAGGTATGGCACTGGCACGTAATCCACCTATTGTCGAAGCAATCAAACAAGCCCAATACGATGTGGTCTCTCATGGACAACGTTGGTTGCACTATCAAAATGTCGATATTGAAACCGAGTATCAACATATGGATCAGGCCTTGAGCGTACTTGAAACATTATTGGGTCAAACTCCCATCGGCTGGTATACGGGCCGAGACAGCCCCAATACACGTCAATTGCTCGCAGCGTTTCCACAGATTCAATATGACTCGGACTACTATGGCGACGATTTACCGTTTTGGACCACATTAACGCAAACCGATGGCACCACACGTCCGCATCTGATTATTCCCTATACACTTGAATGCAATGATATGAAGTTCAGTTCCGCAGGTGGCTTTAGTACAGGAGAACATTTTTTCCAATATTTAAAGGACAGTTTTGATGTGTTGTATAACGAAGGTGAAAGCAGTCCGAAAATGATGTCGATTGGTATGCACTGCCGTCTTCTCGGTCGTCCGGGTCGCTTTAAAGCCTTACAACGCTTTCTCGATTACGTTCAGAGCCATGAAAAAGTTTGGATCTGTCGTCGCTCAGAGATTGCTGAACATTGGTATCAACATCATGCCCCCAATATGTGAAGCATCATGTAAATAGGAGCCTCTTTTGGGCGTTTATTTAGCTATTTTGGGGTGTAAATTTGTCTGTATTTGGCACTGATATTGCAAAGTTTTAGCTATTCTTTTTAAACATCAGGTCAAAATAGTGCATCTGAACGAATTTAATCAATCCCCCCCTGCCGAACTCGAAAACCGATTAAAACACTGCGTGCCTATTCAAAGTTGGGGGCAAGCCATTATTGCAGCCCGCCCCTTTTCATCTATACAAAAGGTACTTGATTACGCAGCTCAACTTAGCCAGACATGGACATGGGACGAGGTTCAATCTGCTCTAGATATGCATCCAAGGATTGGAGAGAAGCGAGCCAAAACTGAACTTAGCCCAACCGAACAAGCTTTTTCAGAACGTGAACAGGCCCAACTCCAAACCAATAAAGAGACTCAACAGGCATTGCTCACCGCCAACATCGCTTATGAAAAAAAATATGGCTACATCTTCTTAATCAAGGCGTCAGGTTTAAATGTGAATGATATTTTAACGGCACTGAACTATCGACTAAAAAACGACCCTGAAACGGAACAACGCATCGTCAAACAGCAGTTATCTGAAATTGCTATCCTTCGCCTTACACAGGAGCTTACCGCATGATCAGCACCCATATTTTAGATACTGCTTTAGGTCAACCTGCAACTCAGGTCGATGTGAAATTATTCAATCATGTTGGCGAATTATTGGCTTGTGCACAAACCAATATAGATGGTCGTATTCAAGCAGCAGATTTTGGCTTAGAAGCACTCATTTCTGGAGAGTATGCACTTGAGTTCAATACAAAGGATTATTTCGAAAAACAAGGCCTTGAAACATTTTTCCCCAAAGCTGTGATTCATTTTTATATCCAAAATACCGAGCAACACTATCACATTCCTCTGCTGATCAGCCCTTTTGCTTATTCCACTTACCGTGGAAGCTAAGCACAACACAAACCAACAGAATATGGGGAAAAACAACATGACAAAACTCAATAAAAGCCTCTCTCCAGAACATGAGTATTTGGGGGCGACTAAAAGTGTGGCTTACGGTTTGCAACATGTACTCACTATGTATGGTGGAATTGTTGCACCCCCACTGATTATTGGTACTGCAGCAGGCTTAAACGCGACACAGATTGGTTTACTCATTGCTGCGGCGTTGTTTGTCGGCGGTTTAGCCACTATTTTACAAACCATAGGGGTGAAGTACATTGGGGCGCAACTTCCTTTGGTGCAAGGCGTTTCTTTTGCAGGGGTCGCTACCATGGTGGCGATTGTCACTACAGGTGGAGGGCTGCCCGCAGTTTATGGTGCAGTCATCGTTGCATCATTGATTGGCTTTTTCTTAGCCCCTTATTTTTCCAAAATTATTCGCTTTTTTCCCCCTGTCGTCACAGGTTCCGTCATCACCATCATTGGTTTATCCCTCCTGCCTGTCGCTGTCCGTTGGATGATGGGTGGCAATAAAACGGCGCCGAACTGGGGAAGTATTGAAAATATCAGTTTGGCTCTCCTAACTTTAGCAATCGTGATTGGACTGAATATGCTTCAAAGCCCGACCATGCGCCGGTTGTCAATTCTAGTATCAATCATTTTAGGTACATGCATTGCCTATATTCTAGGTTTTGGTGACTTTAGCCACATCACCAATGGTGCTTGGATTCAAGCCCCGAGTGTTTTTGCTTTTGGGCTTCCTGTTTTTGAATTCACCGCAATTCTTTCAATGCTGATTGTGACTTTAGTCATTATGACGGAAACCACTGCCGACATTATTGCAGTAGGTGAAATTGTTGGAACGAAGGTTGATGCTGAGCGCATTGCAGCAGGTTTACGTGCAGATATGCTATCGAGTGCGGCAGCACCCATTTTAGGTTCCTTTATGCAAAGTGCTTTTGCGCAAAACGTCGGTCTGGTTGCCATTACAGGAATTAAAAGCCGATTTGTAGTGGCTGCAGGTGGTGGCATTTTAGTGATCTTGGGGTTATTGCCGATTATGGGGCGCTTGATTGCGGCTATTCCATTCCCAGTTTTAGGTGGGGCAGGTTTAGTTTTATTTGGAACAGTAGCTGCTAGTGGCATCCGAACATTGGCTAAAGTTGACTATAATGAGCAAAAAAATCTAATTATTGTTGCAACTTCAATTGCAGCAGGCATGATTCCAATCATAGATTATTCTTTCTTTATAAACTTCCCCAAATGGGTGCAAACCCTGTTCCATTCTGGGATCAGTTCGACCTGTATCATGGCGATATTATTAAATTTATTATTCAATCATCTTCCTTCTTCAAAAAGAAAGTCTGTCACTAAAAATAAAATACTTCAGGAAGCCCACCACTAAACCATTTGGTAAAAAAAGTGTAATAAATAACCTTTTTTTATGATCCATCTCCATCACGTTCGTCAAATTTGGCTTTATTTTTGCTTAATAATCGGTATCCTTGTATCCGATTTTTTGGGGAATATTCATGAAACTGACTCAAATTGCTGCTTTCGTAGCATTATCTTCTGCTGCGGCAATTTCTCAAGCTGCGCCGATCTGGCAAGACTTTAGCCTCACTGCTTTATACGGTGAAAACTATGCGCATCCTGTAAATATGGATGACAATAACCAGCAAACAACGGCTACTGTCGAATATACAGCTAAATTGAAATATGGTGACTTTTTCGGCTTCGCTGACCGTGCTCACAATGATTTCGAAAACAGCACATATTTCGAGCTTTCGCCTCGCCTAAGCTTAAGTGCTGTTACAGGAACTAAACTAGAAGCTGGTCCAATTAAAGATATTTTAATTGCGGGAACATGGGAAGCAAATAGCTCGAACTACTCAGGTGCAGACTTCAACAACTACCTCTATGGTATTGGTTTTGATCTTGCTATTCCTTATTTCCAATATGCACAGTTGAACTTCTATAAAGCGGATAATGAGAAAGGAACAACTGATGACTACCAAATGACTGCTGTCTATGGTATTCCAGTGAAATTAGGTTCTGAAGATTTCCTTGTTGATGGCTTCCTTGACTGGTCAACAGGTGAAAATGCAGGTCATGCAAGTGAATTAAACTGGACAACACAATGGAAATGGAATGTTGGTAAACACATTTCTCCAGATACACGTCTTTATGTGGGTGTTGAACACTCTGTATGGAACAACAAATACGGCATCAAAGGTTTAGACCAAAATGACGTTAGTGCATTAATCAAATACCACTTCTAATTCACTTTTGTGAATATCCAAAAGCAAGACTTCTGTCTTGCTTTTTTTTATGTAAAAGCAGCATGATAAAGCTCCAATACAACGACTCAGCCTTCCATGTCTTTTAACATCCGTCCTGCTACTGAACACGATCTGCCTGCCATTCAAAATATTTACAATGCTGAAGTTCTACATGGTATGGCAACGTGGAATGAACATGCATATGATTTAGCGCATTTTCAAAAACAGTTACAACACTTTAAAAATCAGCAATTTCCATTTTGTGTAATGGAAGACCAAGAGAAAAAGGTGATTGCAGGATTTGCAGACTATGCCACTTTCCGTAATTTTTCAGGCTATCGTTTTACCGTTGAGCATTCTATTTATATTTCACCCAACTATGCACGTCAGGGTTTAGGTAAACAACTTTTAGCCTATTTGATTGAACAAGCAAAAATGCAACAAATGCATGTCATGGTTGCAGGAATTGACCATGCCAATCTTGCATCAATTGCATTACACGAAAAATTCGGCTTCGTACAAACAGGCTATATGCCACAAGTGGGACAAAAATTTGGCCAATGGCGTGATCTAGTACTGATGCAATTGATGTTAAATCAGTGAGATTGGCGTTAAATTGTCACTGGTTACACTGATCACAGCGTAATTATGCTTTGCTGCTTGTTCATAAAAATTTTTGAGTTGAGCAAACAGCAAGCTCAACTCCGCAAATTGCAGTTCTATCGACTCAGTCCGAATCCCATGTTCCTGCTCTAGGCGCTTTAAACAAGTAGTTTGCATATGCTTTTTAAAGTCATCAATATCGAGTTTCCCTAATGCTTCTTCGACTTCAACTACACGAACTGCCGTGTTATAGCGCACCTCTGTGAGTTGTTTCTGACGTTCCGATAAATGATGTTCAGCTTGTACACTCAAAGCCAGTAAGGAAGTTCCAGACTTAAAACTCCCCTGCAACAACGTTTGTAAGATCTTCCAGTTTGAGCCTAAAAGTAGACGTGATTCAAGCTGTTGCGAATCCAATACATCTTGCACAGCAGTCGACTCTAAAATCAGCATTTCTAAAGCATTGGGTTGAATACTTAATAATAATGTGTCCATATGGCTGCTCTTATTGTTGTTACTTTCCATTAGCTTAACGCGTCTGAAATCCAACTGCTCAATCAATTTGTATGAGTAATTTTCACAAAAACGCAAAGGACAGTGGTCCTTTACTCCGAGCTTAAATACGCCACAAAAAATATCTCCTAATCCAGCGGATTACCCACAATATTACTAATAATTCCCTTCATGATATGAGGGCCTTGCTCAGTACGTAAGTCCTCATACCATGCCTGGGTTACACTTTCATCTTTCATATGGGTCACATCACAACGTTTACGTGCGCGTAGCACCATTTCTCCTGTGCGTTCGTTGCGTTTATTTTGATAACGACGTAACGAGTCTTGTAAGCCCAAAGTATTAATTTGTAGTGCGCGTGCCAAATAAATGGCATCCTCCATCGCCTGACAACCGCCTTGCCCAATATCAGGCGTTGTACTATGTGCTGCATCTCCGACGATCACCACACGACCTTTATAGAAGTCAATAAATGGCTCAATATCATGAATTTCGACACGATTAGTCTGTTGTTCATTCATTGCATCAATGAGGCTTTGCACAGGCGCACACCAATTTTGAAAATACTCTTTCAACTTTTTTTTATATTGATTTCGATCATTTTCCAAACCAACTGGTAGAGGCACATCAAAAAAGAAATAGAAGCGATTGTCAGAAACTGGCATAAGTGAAGCACGCTTCCCTTCGCCAACAAATGTCGTCCATTGATCTGCTGGTGCTAAATCACTAGATATTTCAACTAAACCATTCCAGTTGACGTAACCAGCGTAACGGCGTTGAACTTGATCACCAAGAACATACGCTCGAGTCAAAGAGTGAGTTCCATCTGCTCCAACCAATAATTCTGTTTGGATTTCTGTTCCATCTGCAAAGCGAACTGTGACCATATCATTGTGCTCTGCTAAAGACAGCATTTTTTTACCGAGCTTGATATCCTGACGCCCAAATTCATCCATCAACATGTTTTGTAGTTCGGCACGCGAAACAGGATACGGTCGCTGTCCAACCTCTTCAATCAAAGGATACAAGCTGAACTGGGTCATGACATCCCCCGTTAAACCATCAACATAAGCCAAATGGTCCATCTGCCCACCTAGGCGTGCGACTTGGTGGGTTAAGCCCAAATAATTCAGGCACTTCACACCATTTGACCACAATGAAATGGCTGCACCTACAGGTAAAATATGCTCTGTTTGCTCATAAATGGTGACTCGATGCCCAAATTTCTTCAATGCGATTCCTGTCGTTAAACCACCCATCCCTGCACCAATAATTGCAATTTCCATCTGTTCCTCATTTTCAAATTTGTATCATTCAGATTGAAAAAGCGAAAACCATGCCATCTTTGAGCCCTTCATTTATGTCCATCAAAAGTTGGCATAAGCTGTGCTATATAAAGGAAAGAAAGTAATTTCATTTTCGTAAAATTGGCAGATAAATTTCTTTATTTTTAAAACGAAAAATCACCTATTGATGACCCTAAACACGGACCTATTTCATGGCAACCTTATTTGCACCTAGCTTTGAGCTTCCTACGAATATACAACAATTGACCAATCTGGCAGATCTGCGTATTGGGGCTGAAGTGATTGAATGCTCGGATGATTTTTTTGCTGAAGCCAAACGCATGTTGCAATTTAACGCTCCAGTTTTTGTGGAGGAGAAATTTGACGATCACGGAAAATGGATGGATGGTTGGGAAACACGGCGTAAGCGCCATGCAGGTTACGACTGGGCCATAGTCAAACTTGGAGTCGCAGGAAAAATTAAAGCTTTTGATATCGACACGACATTCTTTACTGGCAATTATCCTGCTTCCGCGGCTATTGAAGCCTGTTATGCACCAAAGGGTAACTTTGAAGATGTGGAATGGCACCAAATTTTACCAAACAGTATATTGGGACCTAGCCAGCACCATATTTTTGAGGTTAAAACTGAAATGGTGTATACCCATATTCGTTTAAACATTTATCCTGATGGTGGCATCGCGCGTCTTCGTGTTTATGGTGATGTGCAAACCCAAATTACCGACCACAATCAAATATTAGATCTGTTGGCATTGGAAAATGGAGGACGCGTCATTGCATATAGTGATGCCCATTTTGGACATCCCCGTAATTTAATTAATCCTGGTAGAGGGATCAATATGGGCGATGGCTGGGAAACTAAACGTCGTCGGGCACCTGGTTTTGACTGGTGTATTTTAGCCTTGGGGCAAGCAGGCTCTATTGAAAAAATTGAAATTGACACTGCACATTTTAAAGGCAATTACCCAGCTGAAGTTTCAGTTCAAGCCATTTATATTGAAGATGCTACCGACCCACAACTGATTCCACAAAGTATGTTTTGGCCCTTTTTATTAGAGGCGAAAACCATGCAAATGGATCATATCCATTGTTATGCCAATGAAATTTTAACACAGAACAAAGTGTCCCATATTCGTGTCAATATGATTCCCGACGGTGGTATTAGTCGCATTCGCCTATGGGGTAAAATTGTCTAATTTATATTCAAATTGACATGATTAGCTCAATTATTATTTTAGATTTATGCTGCTATATTTTCATATATGCATCAATTTTGAAAATACAGTTTTCATTTGGAAGAAACCCATGCCCCATCATATTTTGATTCAACCGATTAGCAATGAAAATTTTGCCGAGTTTGGTGATGTGATTAGCTGCCGAGGGCATGATTTTTTCCATATTAATGATGCACACACTGAGCGCTATCATGCCTTGGCTGAAACTGAAATTATGGGCCATGCAAAAGTTGGTATTAGTATCTTTCGAAATATCCAGACCACTACACTTCCTGTTGAAATTTCAATGTTGGAACGTCACCCCAAAGGCTCTCAAGCGTTCATCCCGATGCACGGTCAAAAATTTCTAGTGTTGGTTGCGCCAAGTTTGGATACGGATCAACCTGATATTTGTAAATTACAGGCTTTTATTACAGATGGTTCGCAGGGTGTGAATTATCATATAGGGACATGGCACCATCCACTTTTAACACTGGAATCTCCTAGTGATTTTGCCGTTATTGATCGAATTGGGACTGGACATAATTGTGATATTTTTCAGTTTCCATCACCTCTCTTTATCGAAGAGTCGGGAAACCCCTAAATATTGTCCCTTTACTTTGAATAGCTCCCTATGTTCTATTCAAAGCATAACGAAAATGGGATCAAATCATGCTCAAGTATCCATTCTTGATTGGACTTTTGACTGTAAGCACACTCGCTTCAGCAGATGAGACCTTTGAACAAGAACTTCGCCAAGGTTGCGCCAAAGTCAAAATCTCTGCCAATGCTGGTAAGAAATTTTATGATCAAAAACAATATCAAAAAGCGTTAGAGCAATTTCAGTATCAAGCGACGTGGTCTTCTTTTTGTTTAATGAATCAACCCGAAAGTGGTGTATCCCTTACTGAACGTGATGTCGAAATTGCCAACAACAATGTCGGTTTAAGTTATAGCAAGTTGGGAAAACCGCTTTGGGCTAGAGCGTGGTTTTTGCATGATGCTAAGTCTAAATCTAGTCAATTTAATTTAAAGCAACTACCACCGCCTAAAAAATCAGCAACACTAGCGGGCAAATATGTACAGTATGCAGGCTTTGGGCAGTGGAATCAGATTGAGGTAAAACCGCTTAAGCATGTATATCAAATTGAATTTAATGGTCTTTATATGGGAATACGCAGTCTCATCTATGGACCCAATATGGGTGAGTTTGAAACCACCATGCCGTTCAATCGAACTCAAGCGCAATATCAGGTCGATGACTGTAAAATTAATTTAAAGTTTGCCTTCGATCCCAAAATAGGACATACCATCCGTGTCAGCGAAACCAATACCATGAGCTGTGGTTTTGGGCACAATGTTTCAGCAAACGGTGTATTTCTAAAAGTAGAATAAGATCCATATCTAACATTCAATGTACTAACCTCCCCTTTAGCAGGGAGGCTTTTCGTCACTTGTTCAACAGAGGGGAAAATAACGAGACTTAAATCGCCACCAATTCTCGAATACCTTTTGCAGGCATTTCACTGCCTGCCCCTTGTGCAATCACTTGCCCACGGGCCATAACGGTATATGTATCAGCCAATTCTTCGGCAAAGTCATAAAACTGCTCAACCAAAACCACCGCCATCTCACCACCATCCGCCAGTTTACGAATCACTCGGCCAATGTCTTTGATAATAGAAGGTTGAATGCCTTCTGTGGGTTCATCCAATATTAACACCCGCGGTTCTGACGCTAAAGCACGCGCAATCGCCAATTGCTGCTGCTGTCCACCCGATAAATCTCCACCACGACGATGTTTCATTTCATCTAATACGGGGAATATTTCATACAAATGTTCAGGTACTTTTCGGGTTTTAGCCCCCTTAAACTTGGCCATGCCAATCAGGATATTTTCTTCAACAGTTAGGGTCGAAAAAATATCACGGCCTTGTGGCACGTAAGCCAAACCTGCACGAACACGTTGTTCAGGATTCATCTTCGAGATGTCCTTACCATCAAGTAAAATTTGGCCCGACTTGATCGGTAAAATCCCCATCAGACATTTCAGTAAGGTGGTTTTTCCAACACCATTCCGCCCCAACACCACCGAGCACTCTCCCACAGGGGCCTGAAATGAAACATCTCTTAAAATATGACTGCCACCGTAAAACTGATTGACGTCTTTGACTTCTAACATGGTCGGCTCCTTAACGTCCTAAGTATTTCTCAATCACATCTTCATTGGCCTGTACCTCTGCCAATGTGCCTTCAGCTAAAATCGACCCTTGAGCCAGTACCGTCACTTTTTCACTGATGGTGTCGATAAAGCTCATATCATGTTCAACCACCACCAAAGTGTGATTTTTCTTCAACTCTAAACACAGCTCAGCCGTGCGTTCTGTTTCGGCATCAGTCATGCCTGCCACAGGTTCATCAAGTAAAATCAGCTTAGGACGTTGCATAAGCAACATGCCGATTTCCAACCATTGCTTTTGTCCATGTGACAACAGCCCCGCAGGTTTATGTACCCACTCTTCTAGCCGAATTTGCGCCAAAGACTCATCCAAAGCCAACTGCGCATCTGGATCCAGTTTACTGAAGAAGCTTTTTTTGACGCGCTTATCTTTTGGCGCCGCGAGTAGCAAGTTTTCCATCACTGTAAAATTTTCAAATACCGTTGGTTTTTGAAATTTACGACCAATGCCTGCTTCTGCAATTTGCTCCGTACTCATCTTGGCCAAATCATAGTTTTGCCCAAAAAAAGCTGAGCCTTCGGTCGGTCGGGTTTTGCCTGTAATCACATCCATCAGTGTGGTTTTACCTGCTCCATTGGGTCCAATGATACAGCGTAGCTCCCCTTCTTTGATGTACAGCGACAGATCATTTAAGGCCCGAAAGGCATCAAACCAAACACTGACTTTTTCCAAGTACAGTGCAATCCCGTGGCTAAAGTCAGCGCCTTGTTCTTTGGGACGTCCATAGCCGTCTGAAGCATGGCCACCATGAGGTTGTATTAGCTCACTCATTCGCTACGCTCCTTTTTAAAACGGTCAAACAGACCAATGACACCTTTGGGTAAGAAAATGGTGACCACAATAAATAAAGCACCCAAGATTAATAACCATGCTTCTGGATAAGCCACGGTGAAATAGGTTTTCACGCCATTAATTAACCCTGCACCCAAAATTGGGCCAATCAAAGTCCCACGCCCACCCGCAGCCACCCACACCGCTATTTCAATCGAATTGACGGGGTTCATTTCACTTGGGTTAATAATACCTGCTTGGGGAACGTATAAAGCCCCTGCAATACCTGCAATGACCGCCGACAGCACCCATGCAGATAGCTTGTACCAAAGTGTGCGGTAGCCCAAATACTGTAAGCGATTTTCGCTGTCACGGATTGCTCCCAGTACACGGCCATAAGGTTTATTCATAAGATGACGCAATCCCACAAAGCACAACAGCAGCACAACAGCGGTGAGAAAACAGAGTGTGGCACGCATAGATGCTGAGGTAATGTCCATGCCAAAAATGGTTTTAAAGCCTGTAAAACCATTATTTCCACCAAAGCCTGTTTCATTGCGGAAGAACAACAGTGCCGCCGCAAAAGTCATAGCCTGAGTAATAATCGAAAAATACACGCCTTTAATTTTGGAGCGAAACGCAAAGAAACCAAAGATGAAAGCCACCATACCAGGAACCAACACCACCAAGGCCAAAGCCCATAAGAAATGATTGGTACCCACCCAATACCATGGCAGTTCAGTCCAACTTAAAAAACGCATAAAGTCAGGAAGTGCATCCCCTGCAGATTGGCGCATCAGATACATGCCGAAAGCATACCCCCCCAGCGCAAAGTACAAGCCATGACCTAAACTTAAAATGCCTGCATAGCCCCAAACCAAGTCCAGTGCCAAAGCCACCAAAGCCAAGCACATGATTTTACCAATCAGGGTGACCCAATACGCAGAAAGATAAAATGCCGAATCAGCAGGAAGTAAATGTAACCATGGGAGCAATAACATGACAGCAAAACACGCCGCTATTGCCATTGCACTGATAGGTTTATCAGATAATAAAGAAGTGATTTTCATGCGCTTACTCCACAAAACGGCCTTTGATGGCAAACAAACCTTGTGGACGTTTTTGAATAAACAAAATCACAAGAACCAGTAGAATAATTTTCGCAAGAACAGCGCCCATGCCAATTTCAAGAATCGTACCACTGATACCCAAACCGAGTGCTGCCAGTACCGCTCCCCAGACTTGTCCTACACCACCAACAACAACGACCAAGAAAGCATCAATGATATAATTCTGACCTAAATCAGGCCCAACATTACCTACTTGCGCTAAGGCACAGCCTGCCAGACCAGCTAGGCCTGAACCCAGTCCAAAAGCCATCATGTCAATACGACTAGAACGAATGCCTACAGCTCGTGCCATTTGGCGGTTTTGCGTCACGGCACGAACAAACAAACCAAAGCGTGTTTTATTGAGCAGGTAAACCAACAGCAGTAGCACCGCAACCGTAAATACAATAATGGCAATCCGGTTATACGGCAGCATTAAACTGGGACTCAGCGCAATACCGCCCGATAACCATGAAATATTGGAGACTTCGACATTTTGCGCGCCAAAAATCATCCGTACCAATTGCATCAAAATCAGACTGACGCCAAAAGTCGCCAACAGCGTTTCCAGCTGACGACCGTATAACGGTCGAATTACCGTCCGTTCAATCAACATGCCAATCAACGCACTTACCACAAAGGCTGCAGGAATAGCTGCAATTAAATACCAATCGACATAACCGCCTAAGTAAGTTTTAAACAGGCTTTGCACCACATAGGTGGTATAAGCCCCAATCATAATCAATTCGCCATGTGCCATATTAATCACACCAAGCAGGCCATAAGTGATGGCTAAACCGAGTGCTGCTAGCAGTAAAATGCTGGCCGTACTAAAACCAGAAAATACATGTCCAGCCCATTCACTGGCTTGGATGCGAGTTTTAATCTGACTTTTGCCATCCGCCAAAATAGCTTTGAGATCTGAATTCAGATTAGGCTGGGTGAGGGTTTGTTCTACTAAGGCTAAAACATCGGGGCGATTTGACTCAGCGAGTACTTTTGCTGCTTGAATCTGTACCAACACATCTGGATTTTCAAAATCTAAACGTGCTTTGAGCTGTGCTAAGCGCTGTTTGACTTTGTTATTTTGCTCTTTCAAATAGAGCTGATTAATCTGTGCAATATTCAATTCAGACAGGTTATTTTCTAAAATATCAATCGCTTCTAAACGTTGAGAAAAGTCTTCAGATTTTAATTTTGCTTGTGCCTGACCAAAGTTTAAAGCTTTACGTAAAGTATTGACCAACGTCACTTGAGATAAATCACCCGGCCAAGTTTCAATCACTTGCTCATCGGGATAACTCAATAATTTCTCATTATTTTTTAAAATATATGTCGTGCCTGCACTGTCTTTGTATAACTCATCATTTTCAATAAATGCAACGAGACGATCAAACTCTTCAATCGTGCCCGGCCACTGGCTCAGCATGGCACGACGCTCTGCAAATTCTGCTTTAACAAAACGTTGAATGGCGTCATTAGATGCTGATGCACTTTGTGTAGCAGAAGTGGGTTCAGTATTTTCAGCCCAAACACTGTTACTCATGAGCTGTGCCATTGAGCAGAGTATCGCGACACAAAAAATCTTTGGATTCATAAAATATTCCCTTAAGGTTGCTTAAAAAGTCCCGTATCGGGATGTTTTTATTTAAGAGCCCACAGCCGAAGCTATAGGCTCAGTACTTAAGACAATTATTTAGGAATGTATGGGCTCCAAGGCTCTGCTTTAATCACACTCGGTGTTTTGTAGACCACATCAAACTGACCATCTGCGCGAATCTCACCAATCATGACTGGTTTATGTAAGTGATGGTTTTCTGCATCCATTTTTAAGGTGTAGCCAGAAGGTGCTTTAAACTCTTGACCAGCCATTGCTTCACGAACCTTATCAACATCGGTCGTTCCTGCTTTTTCAACAGCTTGCTTCCACATATTGATCCCCACATAGGTGGCTTCCATCGGATCATTGGTCACGATTTTGTCTGCATTCGGCAGTTTATATTCCACTGCATACTGCTTCATTTTATTGACAAATTCGGTGTTGGTTGGGTTCTTCACTGACATGAAGTAGTTCCACGCCGCCAAATGTCCAACCAATGGCTTGGTATCAATACCACGGAGTTCTTCTTCACCCACGGAGAAGGCCATGACAGGAATGTCAGAGGCTTTGATACCTTGGTTCCCCAATTCACGGTAGAACGGCACATTTGAGTCGCCATTGATGGTTGAAATCACCGCTGTTTTCTTACCCGCAGCGAATTTCTTCACATTGCTCACAATAGTTTGATAGTTACTATGACCGAAGGGTGTGTACTCTTCCATGATGTCAGCATCTGCCACACCTTTGGACTTCAAAAACGCACGTAAGATTTTATTGGTGGTACGTGGGTAGACATAGTCTGTGCCCAATAAAACAAAACGCTCAGCTTTGCCACCTTCCTCACTCATCAAGTATTCCACTGCAGGAATCGCTTGTTGATTTGGCGCAGCGCCCGTGTAAAAAATGTTTTTAGACTGTTCTTGCCCCTCATATTGCACAGGATAGAACAGTAAACCATTTAACTCTTCTACTACGGGCAAAACTGACTTACGAGAAACGGATGTCCATGCGCCAAAAATTACTGCCACTTTGTCTTGGGTAATCAGCTGACGTGCTTTTTCTGCAAATAAAGGCCAATCAGATGCAGGATCAACCACCACAGGTTCTAATTTCTTACCGAGTACACCGCCATTGGCATTGATTTCATTGATGGTCATCAATGCCGTATCTTTTAAAGACGTTTCAGAAATGGCCATCGTGCCTGAAAGTGAATGTAAAATCCCGACTTTAATGGTGTCACCACTCGCTGCTGTGGCAACAGGTTCAGATGCTGCTGTGCTCGCTTTATCTGCAGGTTTTGAACAACCTGTTAAAGCAATACTCCCCATAATTGCAGTTGCAAGGAATGTCTTCGTTAATAATTTTTGTTGGAACATCTCATTTTCTCCAAACTTGAAACTTAGGGTGCATTTTTCAATGCATGATTGTTATTAGCGCTATAGGTGCCAATTCAATTTCTATGCCAAGCAGGTCTAAATGAAGGTTTCAACATTCTTTAAAACACATATTTTTTAATATTTATCAATATCTTAAATAAAACAAAAAATCACACTACGCACCCTAAATTTACCTCATTTTGTTGTTTTTATGCATACAAGCTTGTATACAACATTTGTTCCAAATCAATCCATCTTGCCCACTATTGCCCTTTTATTTTAAGATTTGTGCACAAATTAGGCGCACCCGAAGATTAAATATGCCCATAAAAAAGCACCCTCTAAGTTAGACTAAATGTGTCCAACTTTCGGGGTGCAGTTCAATATGCGGGCTTTTGATGCACTTATAATAAATTTAAACCACTAGCTCTGCCAAATTGCCTTTTTGCTCTAACCACTCTTTACGGTCACTCGAACGTTTTTTAGCCAGCAATTTATCCAATAAACCTGCGGTGAAATGACTATCATCCAAGTCCAACTGCACCAAACGGCGTGTATTCGGATCCAGTGTAGTTTCCCGTAGTTGGCTAGCATTCATTTCACCCAAACCTTTGAATCGGGTAATTTGTGGATTCTTGGTTTTACATTTTTTCAAAATGCTTTCCAGCTCTTCATCATCCAAGGCATAGTGCACATCTTTGGCATCATCAATTCGATACAGCGGTGGCATCGCCACATACAGATGTCCTTCTTCAACCAAGACAGGAAAATGCTTCACAAACAAAGCACACAGCAACGTCGCAATGTGTAGACCATCCGAGTCAGCATCGGCCAAAATACAGATCTTGCCATAACGTAGTTCAGATAAATCATCCGACCCCGGATCGACTCCTATGGCAATCGCAATGTTATGTACTTCTTGCGAAGCCAAGACTTCATCGGAAGAGACTTCCCAAGTATTTAAGATTTTCCCACGAATCGGCATGATGGCTTGGAAGTTTTTATCGCGTGCTTGTTTAGCTGACCCCCCCGCAGAATCCCCTTCCACAATAAACAGTTCAGACTCTTCTAAGGTATGTCCAACACAGTCTGACAGTTTTCCGGGTAATGTTGGCCCTGCCACAATCTTCTTACGTTCAACCTTTTTCGCAGCTTTCAGACGACGACCCGCTTTCGAGATCGCCATTTCCGCTAACTGCATGGCAATATCGGAGTTTTGGTTTAACCACAGTGCAAAAGCATCTTTGGCGATATTTTGGACAATCCCTGCTGCTTCACGACTGGATAAACGTTCTTTGGTTTGCCCTGAAAACTGTGGCTCTTGGAACTTGAGCGACAAAATATAGTTCACACCATCCCAAACATCTTCAGCAGAAAGCTTCATGTTTCTTGGCAATAAGCTACGAAGCTCACAAAACTCGCGCATTGCATCGGTCACGCCTGAACGTAGGCCATTCACGTGGGTTCCGCCCTGCGCGGTTGGAATCAAGTTCACATAACTTTCTTGAACCAACTCACCGCCATCAACATTCCAGCAAATGGCAAATTCGGCACTGGCACGCTCGGCATCTCCTGTAGCCACAAAGGCTGGATGAGGCAGAATCTCACGATCTTCTATTTCATCCATCAAATAATCGACGAGGCCATTCTCAAACTGCCAAACAATTTTTTCATCATTGATTTGGTCAACATAATTGATTTGTAAACCTGCAGCCAAAACGGCTTTGGCTTTTAAATTATGCTTCAACGCTTTTAGGGCAAATTTCGGTGAATCAAAATATTTGGCTTCAGGCCAAAAGTGAACAGAAGTCCCTGTTGCACGCTTCGGTGCTTTACCTTCTAATACCACCAAGGGCGCAGTCGGCTCCCCCTGCTCAAACGCCATTTGGTAAAGATTGCCCTGACGTTGAACTTCCACTTCAACTCGGCTAGATAGCGCATTGACCACGGAAATTCCAACACCATGCAAACCACCTGAGAACTGATAGTTGTCAGTACTGAATTTACCCCCTGCATGCAGTTTGGTCAGAATGATTTCAATGCCGCTTTGACCATATTCAGGGTGAATATCGACAGGCATACCACGACCATTGTCTTCCACCGACAGCGAACCATCTTTATAAACGGTGACAGTAATTTTATTGGCATGACCTGCAAGTGCCTCATCGACCGCATTATCAATAACCTCTTGCGCCAAATGGTTTGGGCGTGTGGTATCGGTATACATGCCAGGACGACGACGTACCGGATCTAAACCAGATAATACTTCAAGGGATTGGGCCGTATATTGAGACACGTTGTACTGTTTCCTTATTTTAAGCAGTCCGATAAAAACTGTAATGCCATCGGTATTTTGTCTGCGAAATCTTCCATCGCATGATTGCCTTTCGTTTCCGAAATCACAAGCGCTGCGCCATTATAATAGCGCTCTGCGTCACGATAATCCAAAACTTCATCGCCTTGTTGCAATAACACTAAAATTTTGTCTGCATCTTGCACAAATGGCAGTTCGATCTGCTCAAGATAATCCAACTGTGCATCATCCAGCATCCAATGTTCATTCACCTTATAAGGCAACTGAGCCACACCAAATAAATCTCTGAACAATTGCCATGGTTGCATAGCAGGGTTAATCAGCACAGCAGGGACTGCCAACTTCGCGACCAATTGTGTCGCATAAAAACCGCCTAAACTGCTCCCCACGAGCACCACTTGATCCAACTCTTGAATCAAAGCCGTTAATTTTTCCAAGGCCAAATGCGGAGGCATATTCAAGTCAGGTAAATGTACTTGCCACCCTGAATGGGCTTCACAGTAGTGTTTCAGCAATTGACCTTTTATTGATGAAGAACTGCTTTGAAAGCCATGTAAATAAATTATATTCATGCTGTAAATTTACTCTTCCACATCATCATTTATATTGTGCACTCAAAGGAGATCCTTTTAACTGACTGATTTTTTTTGTATGTATCGAATATTGTCAGACAAAAAAATAAGATCAACCTTACATTCATCGCTATTGTAAAAGTTATTCGAGATGAATTAGATAAGCTAGAGTGCTAAGAATTTATACCGTGATCGTTGAAAAAAATAAAGTCCCTGCCGACACAGAAACTCAAGGGTAGAAAAAATGCCAAGTTTAACGCCTCTGCACGAGACCTATTGTAAATGGGATCGTACTCCTCCCAGCCAAGCCGATGTGCTTGAAGGGGTTGCTCAGCTGCTTACCACGCGCCTAGGCGACGTTGTCCATGATTTAATTCAGGCCATTCAGCGTGAAATTTTAATCAGTTTGTTCGGGATGAACGAGGCCAGCTCAAAAAAGTTTCTATCTACCCGCTACATTGAGAAGCTTTACCAATTTTCTTTCAATACCCTACAAAACTACGGTAGTTATTTATTGGCACCGAGTTTACGCCATATTATTGAAAAATTTCCCAATTTACACCATAAACCCTTAACCCCAACCTTGCATTATTTAGTTGGGGCGCTGAATGGTGTTTTGGGTGACTATTTACTCAAATACCATAACCCTGTGGCACTACCGATGGTGCTGTATGATCATTATGGCGCTGTCCAACAAGGTGAGTTATCTGGCCGTGTGGTAATTATGGTTCATGGTCTATGCATGAATCATTTGTACTGGAGTACAGCGCGTTATGGCGGTATTGGGGAAAAGCTGTTGGCACAACGTGCCCAAAACACGATGTTGTATTTGAACTACAACACAGGGCGTCGTATTTCAGCCAATGGACGTAGCTTTTCTAATACTTTACAAGACTTGCTCAACCGTAACCCCCGTATCAGCTCAATTGATCTGATTGGACACAGCATGGGTGGACTGGTTTCACGCAGCGCACTGTTCTATGGCAAACAGAACATGCAAAGCTGGATTCATGTAGTGGAAAACATGGTCTGTATCGGTTCTCCACACCATGGCGCAGTTTTAGAACGCTTTGGCTTTCATTTACAAGACAAACTCGGGCGTTTCCCATTTGTCAAAATTATCGGGCATGTCGTCAATATTCGCAGTAATGGCATTCTAGACTTGCGTCATGGCAGCGTGCGTGATGACGACTGGGAGCACAATGAGGCACGTATTGGTCAAGTTGATGACAACCGTAAACCTGCTCCATTGCCCTCACATATCAATACATTCTTGATCGCAGGTACGATTGAATTTGAAAAGCGCAAATATCGCGCGCTGAATGTGATTGGCGATTATCTAGTTAGTGTAAAAAGTGCTTTAGGCGAACACATGAATCCACGCTTTCAATTGAAAGTGCCTGATTCGCATAAAGCGATTTTCTATGGCTTAAACCATTTTGAACTGCATACCCATGCCAGTGTGGCAGAGCAAATCGTACATTGGTTCTATCCAAATCCAACTGAAACGGAATATGGTCAGGTGCATGAATACATGGTTGGGCTGGATGATTTTGAGGGTATTGCGCTGACCTAAGCCCCTCATACAGCTCATAAAAAAGCCAACATGACGTTGGCTTTTTTATCTTTATTATTTTTTCTTTGCGTGGTTCGGATATTTACGGAACAGCTGCCACAAGCTAATCAACGCCAGTGCCACAAAAAACACCAAAGACCATACAGGTAAGGACTGACCCAAGAACGTCCAATCTACAAGTGCACATTCACCAGAACCTGTCAGTACCTGTTCAAACACTGAACGCAAAGGCAAGGTGTCTAACCAATAATCCAGACCTGGCCCACAACTCGGTACTTGATCAGGTGGTAAGTTTTGTAGCCAAACATGACGTGCTGCCACACCTGCAGACCATAAGACCGATACACTACCAAGAAACGTATAAAAACGTTTAAAACCATTTGATGCCGGGTTATGTAAAAAGGCAATCAGTGAAATTAACCCAAGTCCAATCAGTCCCACACGCTGGAACACACAGAGTGGGCAAGGGTTCAACTGTGCAGGGCCATGCTCTAAATACAAGGCAAACGCCATACCAATAATACTGGCTAAAACCAACACACCACTCACGAAGCGATAACTCCATTGCATGGTTAATCCTCTTAATTTTTTATCTAAATTGTGCAAGATACTTCTCAAAACTCAGTTGGCTGTCTTGCTCTAATTGTGCTTGCTGTTGTAAAGATACCGTAGCCAAATCATCAAAATAAGCCCATGTCTCTGCACTCAGCTGATGACGCTCATAACTTGATGCATGTTGTGCGGCCATTTGGCTACCAAAGCCCCATGTCCCACCCGCTTCCAAAGTATCTTCGATCATCTGCGCCGACAAAGTATCATCAACTTCGGCCACTCTCTGTTGCATGACTGTCATTGCTTTACTGTAGAGTGTGGTGTCATAGCACTGATCTAACAACACAACCAGTTCTTGCATAGCCTCTAAATGAGACTGACTCCATGCTTCAATCGGGAACGATTGCTCACCCACGGCAATTGTGGCATTCGGTGCGCGCCCACGATTGACCACTTCCGCTTGGTTTTTCTCGATTTGATCTTGCTCTGCGGACAAAAGTTCTGGGCTATCTAACAGTAAGCAATACAGTGCCAGCACTTCTAAGAAACCAGCGGTATCTTCATTGATTCCAATCGGGCTATACGGATTGATATCTACCGCGCGAAGCTCGACATAACCAACGCCTCGATTACTTAGCGCTTGGGACGGTGTTTCCCCTGCTTGTGGTACTTGCTTTGGACGCACCAAACTGTAGTACTCATTTTCAATTTGCAGGACATGATCATTAATTTGAATCGGTTCGCCCTGCGCATCATTGAGGCCTAAGCGACTAAACGGCGCATAAGCCGTTTTGACTGCTTTTTGTAGACCTTCGAGATAACCGTCGAGATTGTTGTAATGAATCCCGAGCTGCTTTTGTGCTGAGTTTTGATAACCAAAACGCCCCATCCGTAAAGCAGTCGCATAGGGTAAATATAACGTCCCGCGCAGCAATGGCAACAAATGATGTTCACGCCCTGTCATAAAGCACTGGCAGACCGATGGACTTGCCCCGACCAAGAACATCACCAATGGCGTGAGACGAATAAAGTTGCGGATCAAACCAAAATAACGATGACTGCGATAATCCTGTGCAGACAAGGCTTTCAGCGCTTCATCTGTCTCATGTTGTTGTAATTGTTCAAACAGCTGATCGGGAAAGGACAAATTATAGTGCAGTCCTGAAATGGTTTGCATACGGCGACCATAACGTACTCCTAAACCATGACGGTATAGGGTTTTAAACTTTCCAATATTAGATGTGCCATATTGAGCGAGACGGATTTTTTCGTCATCGTCATCCAACATACAAGGCATTGACAAGGGCCACAATTTTTCACCGCTTTCCAAGTGTCGATGTGCCACCGTATGGATATCTTTTAGATAATCCAAGGCCTCAGTAATAGTCGGCTGTGGTGGGGTAATAAATTCTAATAACGCTTCTGAATAATCTGTCGTGATGTGTGGGTGAGTCAGTGCAGAACCTAAAGCTTGGGGATGATCAGCTTGAGATAAAAAGCCATTACTTTGCATACGCAAACTTTCACGCTCAATTCCGCGTAACATCCCTTGCAAAAGTGATGAATTGAACCAAGTCGGTAACACAGCTGTAGATTTAGATGCGGGTTGACCCATTACAATCTCACTTTTTGGAAGAAACAACGACCACGACGAATAAAATAAAATCATCAGTTTAAATCAGTATAACGTGATTTTAACTCGGCACATTACACCCAGTCCTATTTTCAAGTAAACCATCTGTTCTATTTTTCGGAAAATATTTATCACAAAGTTACGCTATTAGACATGTCAAAAGTGTGATTCTATTGAAGAATAAATGCTAAAGAATTGTAAACTTTATGAATTATCAAGAAATTTTAGACTTTTGGTTTGATCCTCAACACCAAACTTGGTGGTTTAGCCAAAATGATGCCTTTGATGCCCTGATCGAAGAAAAATTTAAGAGCATTCATGAGCAAGCCATACATGCTGAGCTCTGGTCTTGGCGCAGTAGCGCTGAAGGACGTTTGGCTGAAATTATTGTACTCGATCAACTGTCGAGAAATATGTATCGCAACAGCCCTTTGGCCTTTGCTCAAGATGCACTGGCTTTGACTTTGGCACAAGAAGCGATTTCACTTAAATTAGATATCGAATTATCAGCGACGCAACGCAGTTTCTTATATATGCCTTTTATGCATAGTGAATCAAAACTTATTCATCAATATGCTTTAAAATTGTTCCAAGACTTGGGTAATCCGATCAATCTCGACTTTGAACAACGTCACAAAGTCATTATTGACCGTTTTGGACGTTATCCTCATCGTAATCAAATCCTTGGACGTAACTCAAGCCAAGAAGAACTGGAATTTTTGACGCAACCCAACAGCCATTTTTAACTGTTCGGTTTCTCCCTCTGTGCTAAGGAGTCTACCTCATGACAAAAATTTTAATTGCCTGCGCATTGGCCACTAGTCTGAGTTTAGTGGGTTGTGCCTCTACCCCCTCAAAACCCTTAACCTTCGACCAATTGGGGCGCTTTAGTAACACACCTTTAAATAGCTCAACCTACCGAATCAGCTTTCAAGCACGTCCCAATATGAGCCATGGTACAGCTGAAGAAATCACGTTGGTTAAAGCCGCACAAACCACCGTACAAAATGGTTATCGCTTCTTTAAAGTGTTGAATGACCCAAGCAATCAGAATCAAGCACCAAGGCAGGCCGTGGTTTACTCTAACCCAATGCCTTATTATCCCTACGGCTATTACTCACGCCACCCAGGTTTCTGGCCCGACCCATTCTATGACACACCACGTCTTGTAAACATTGATCCTGTACAAGTGTCATACAGCATTCAATGCTTTAAAGACCAAAAATCGGCACCAAGTGATGCCTTTGACGCCACGCTGATTTTACAGTCATTGGGTGGAAAGTATGGCCTAAGCCCAACAGGTGAGGTTTTGCCACCACCTGAACCCACAACGCCAGCGCCCACAACCAAAACAAAGTAAGACATAGAGTTCGCCTATGAATGAAACACAAACGACGTCTTCTAACCTACAACGCAGTAAACGCTTTGCCACTATTGCTCTCATCACTGCAGTCGTGACATGGCTTTTGCTGATGGTGGTTGCTAAGTTTGTCCCGACAGATAAAGTGTGGATCATTCATATTTTGATGTTATCTGCTGAAGCAGGTGTGGTCGGTGGTTTAGCAGATTGGTATGCGATTACTGTGCTGTTTCGTAATCCTTTTGGGAAAATGCCCATTCCAAAGTTTTTGCGCGACCACACCGAAATCATCCCTCGTAACAAAGCACGGATTGCTGAATCCATGGGGCGTTTTGTACAAGAGAATTTTCTTTCACCCCAAGTGGTGGAAAAAAGCTTACAAAGTACCGACCTGTCTTTGGCAGTGGGTCAATGGCTCGCCAACCCGCAAAACAATTTACAAATCACCCAAGTGATTCAACAAACCGTGCCTAAAGTATTTGAGTTTGTGGGGCAAGAACAAATCGGCCGTTTTATTCAAAGTAATAGCGTGCAATGGGTGCGTAATACCCAAGTTAATCATTTGGCCAGTGAAATGCTACGCGCCGTACTGGAAAATGATTTCCATCAGGATGTATTACAACGCGGCCTCGATTTAGCACATGACTGGATGACCCAACACCCTGAACAAAGTCGCGAGCTGACTCAAACCTTGTTCAAAGAACTCGGGGTCTGGAAGTTGGCCAAAGGAGCCAGTTGGATTGGGATAGATGTTCAGCAAAGAACCATTGACTCACTCATTCAACGAGTAGAGTCAATGCTGGCAGATCCAGAACATCCATGGCGTCAAAAAATTGAAGCGATGGGACATGAACTCATGCTCGAACTGGCAGATGCCAACAGTACAGCCAGCCAACGCTTGAACCAAATCAAAGATGCTCTATTGGATAGTCCACAAGTACTGAATTTTATTAGTGGTGCCGTCGCCATTTTATGTGATGCCATAAAACAAGATCTACAAAAAACCGACTCAGGCATTGCCCACAACATCCGTGTATCCATTCAACAGATTGGTGAAAATATCATCTCCAATCAAGCTGTACGAGATCTACTCAATCAGCGTTTAAGCGGCATTGCAGTCAATCTAAGCGATCAATACAGTGAAAAAGTGATTCGTTTTATCAGTGAACGCATCCACGAATGGGACTCCAGTGTCATGATCGACAAAATCGAAAATGAAGTTGGTGGTGACTTACACATGATTCGAGTCAATGGCGTGGTGGTGGGCGCATTTATTGGTTTAGCACTGGGAATTATTCGTGCGGTGGTCGAAGTACTCTTGTAAAAAGCACACTTTAGTAAAAACCATTCACCCAAATGTCGGTTTTTAGCCGCAGCTACATGCAAAATTTGCATAAGAAAAAGTGGCCTACTGTGCTATTTTGGATGAATATTTAAATACTTATAAAGATTTATGCTTCAATTACCTACATCCAAACTACCCGCACAGGGCATCACTATTTTCAGCACCATGACTGCCATGGCACAGCGCTTAAATGCCCTAAATCTATCCCAAGGTTTTCCAGACTTCGAAGCCCCCTCTGAACTGCTGGATGCTTTAGCACAGGCCACACAAAGTGGGTTCAATCAATATGCTCCGGGCGATGGGGTCTGGTTATTACGCGAACAACTGGCACAGCAGTTTGCACAGCGCGATCAGATTCAGCTGGACCCGATGACTGAAATTACCATCACCCCAGGTGCAACCATTGGCCTTTTTGCCACCATTCAAGCCGTGGTTCATGCGGGCGATGAAGTCATCATTTTTGACCCCAGTTATGACAGCTATGCACCCAGTGTCGCTTTGGTTGGGGGTAAGGCCGTTCACCTCCCTCTGCATGCACCACATTTTTCGGTGGATTGGGAGCAGGTCAAATCCGCGATTACAGCCAAAACCAAACTGATCATTATCAACACGCCACATAATCCAAGTGGCGCCATTTGGAGCCAGCAAGATTGGTTGACGCTGATTGAACTGATTCGCGACACCAATATTTTAGTGCTGTCCGATGAAGTTTATGAGCATCTAGTATTTGATGGTCAATGTCACTATTCAGCGCTGTCTTTTCCTGAACTGCGTGAACGCAGTGTGGTGGTGGGTTCCTTTGGCAAAACCTTTCATGTAACGGGTTGGAAAACTGGCTACTGCGTTGCCGCACCAGCACTGATGCAATTATTCCGACAGGTCTATCAGTTTGCCAACTTTTGCGGAGTCACCCCTGTACAACTGGCTTTGGCCAATTATATGCAACAACATCCTGAACATATTCAAAACTTAGCGGGATTCTATCAAGCAAAACGCGATCGTTTTATTGAGGGTTTAACTGGCTCACGCTTTCAATGGCTACCTTCTCAAGGCACTTACTTTCAAAATGTGGACTACAGCCACATTCGGCCCGATTTAAGCGATGTTGAATTTTGCCACTTTCTGGCAGAGCAGCATGGCATTGTTGGCATCCCTGTTTCGGTGTTTTATCAGCAGGCACCCGAAGCACTACGCCTGATTCGCTTTTGCTTTGCTAAGACTGACCAAACGCTGGCACAAGCGACCGAAATTTTGCAGAAAGTCTAATTTTTTGACCGCCACACTCTATTCGAAACTCGCCTTTGCTTACTGAAATACATCGGTTTTTCAGCACAGAACTATGCTAGGGTAAGACTGAAAAATGTAATAAAAATGACCTTCAGGATGACTTATGTCAGCACACAACCCATTGGTGCAACAACAAAAGCTATGGAAAGCCTTTTTCATTTTCTTGATGCCTTTAATTGCGACCAATATTCTGCAAAATCTGTCTGGAACCATCAACACTGTTTTCGTCGGACAGATGATGGGGGTACAGGCGATTGCTGCAGTTGCTGTTTTCTTCCCCATTCTGTTTTGCTTAATGGCATTCGTGATTGGTCTTTCTGCGGGTTCTACAGTCCTCATCGGCCAAGCGTGGGGCGCACAAAATATTGAGAAAGTTCGTGCAGTGGTTGGATCTACGCTATTCATGACCTTGATTGGAGGCAGTTTTATTGCCTTTTTAGGGGTAGTTTTCGCACGTCCAATTTTATCGGCTTTGGGCATAGATGAAAATGTCATGCACCTATCCTTGCCTTATGTACGATGGATGTTGGCTGGAAGCCCACTATTATTTATTTATATTATTTATACCTCAATTTTACGCGGTGTCGGTGACAGCACCACGCCACTCATCGCCTCTGGCATGACCATTTTGATTGGGCTTTGTGTCACACCGATCCTCATCGCTGGCTATTTTGGTTTTCCCAAACTCGGGATTGTTGCACCTGCCATTGCAACAACCTTAGGTTTCGTTTCTGTTTTGGTGTTTTTATATTTCTATTTGGGCTATAAGCAGCACCCTCTAAGACTTGATGCACAAATGCTCAGCCATATTCGCTTTGACCGTCAACTGAGTAAAATTATTCTGCGTTTGGGGATTCCAACTGGCATTCAAATGATCACCACTTCCGTGGCAGGCCTTGTAATTGTTGGTCTGGTTAACCGTCACGGCGCAGATGCAACAGCTGCTTATGGCGCAGTCAACCAAGTCCTAAACTATATTCAATTTCCTGCACTTTCAATTGCGATTGCCGCATCCATTTTTGGTGCTCAAGCCATTGGTGCGGGCAAGTCCGAGTTATTGGCCAAAGTCACGCGTACAGCGCTCAGCATGAACATCATCATTACAGGCTCCTTGGTGGTATTGGCCTACCTCTTTTCCAAATATCTCATGGCACTCTTTATCACTGACCATGCGGTAGTTGAGTTGGGGCAACAGTTGTTGTTTATTGTACTGTGGTCGATTTTATTCTTTGGTGCCAGCGCCATTTTTGCCTCCATCATGCGAGCTAGCGGTACAGTCACCATGCCGATGGTCATCAATATCGTGGCGATTATTGCGATCGAAGTGCCCTGTGCTTATATGTTTAGTGAATGGTGGGGACTACAAGGTATTTGGTATGCTTATGCACTGGCCTTTGTCAGCTTATGCATTATGCAAGGACTGTACTATCAATTGGTCTGGAAGAAAAAGACTATTGAAACGCTCATCTAAAATAGGATTTCTGCTGCCTTGCTTACACGCACGCCACGCATCATTCTTTCAGATATCCATCAAAAATGAAGCATAAAAAAACCCGCCAAGGCGGGTTTTTTTATCACGATATTAAGACTTTCTTTGGCTTAATTTGGTCGCAAAAGCGGTCACTTTTTGGTAGCCCGTCGGTAAAATACGCTGGATCAAATCTAGCGTTTTCGCATCATTGCCAATCAATAATCGGCGTTTATCTTTTTGCACCGCCTCTAAAATCTGGCGTGCCGCTTCTTCTGGTGGGCAGCGTAGTAGTTTATTGAAAGTCTGTGCAGACTTGTCTGGATTCATCCCGATACTACGCAAGCTGTCATTCACTTTGGCAGCATTGGCAATATTGGTTCGAATCCCGCCCGGATGCACACACAAAGCACTCACACCAGAGTTTTCCATGTCCAGCTCTTGGCGTAGCGACTCGGTAAAACCACGTACTGCAAATTTAGTTGCATTGTAGGCAGACTGGGTCGGTTGAGCAGTCAAACCAAACAAGCTTGAAATATTGATGATATGCCCATCGCCTGTTTTCTTAATAAACGGCAGAAATTCTTTGGTACCGTAGACCACCCCCCAGAAGTTGATCCCTACAATCCATTCTAGCTCTTCATAGGATGCCCCTTCTACCGTTGAACCCAGAGCCACCCCTGCATTATTAAAAATCATATTCACTGAACCATGATTCTGTACCGTTTCTTCAGCCCATGCTTTCATCGCCAAACGGTCAGAGACATCTAATTTTTTCGTGGTAACCCGTACATTGCTACCTTGCAGTAATTCAACTGTTTTCGCCAACCCTTGTTCATTGACATCACTCAACGACACATGACAGCCCGCCTTGGCCAATAAAAGTGCCAATTGTTGTCCAATACCCGACCCAGCGCCTGTAATGGCTGCGACTTTATTCTTAAAATTCTTCATGAGATTTTGCTTATCCTTTATCTTTGTACATCGACTGTAGATGCTTTTTTTATAATTGACAATATCAATTGTCATAAATTTGATAGCTAAAAGTGTCAAGTCCATGAAAACCCAATAAAGATCTTTGCTTACGCATAGGTACAGACCTTGTTTATTGTTAAACTACAGCAAATCTTGGCTTTAATAGGGCGATGAAACCTGATGACTGCATCTGAACAAATACAACAAAACAGCGATCACAATAAAACCAAAGAACGCCAATTCAAAGGCTTATCACTTTCTGAGCGTAAACAGCTACGTCGTGAAAAACTGATTGAAGCAGGGATCGAAGCCTATGGTACGCACGGTTTTTTTGCTGTAACAGTGAAAGATATTTGTAATGAAGCCAAACTCACCGAACGTTATTTTTATGAATCGTTTAAAAAAAGTGAGCAACTGTTTCAAACCATTTTTCTAAAACTAATTGATGAGTTACAGCACAACGTCATGCAAGCCATCATGCAAGCCTCATCTGATCCACATAAAATGATTGATGCTGGACTACGTGCTTTGCTCACTACACTAAAAGACAATCCCCGCATGGCACGGATTATTTATATTGACGCGATGTTGGTCCAAGAATTACATAATCAAGCCACCATTCATGAAACCATGACCCGTTTTGACCGAATGATTCAAGCCTTTGTAATGCTGATGATGCCGCAAATTAACCGTTCTGAACGTGAAATTTCACTGGTTGCGACAGGCTTGAATGGTTATGTGACTCAAATTGCAATCCGCTGGGTGGTCAGTGGCTTTAAACAATCCTTTGAAGAGGTTCTATCTTCAAGCCGTATTGTTTTTATTTCACTCTTAGAAACCTTTTCAGACCCCAATACACGTGCAAAACTAGATATCTAAGACGCTCAATTTGGATTCCATCTGCACTTTTAAATAAATTTTAGATTAAACTTCCATTAATTTTTTAATCAAATATGCCGATTTTTTGTCACATTTTTTTGCAAATTTCATCAATCGTCTGTTTTTTGCAATGATACTGTCATAATTAATCTTTGTAATAAGCCTGTCATAAAATTAAAACGGCCTGCCGTTACCTACAATAGGATATTGCGTTGTGAAAGATGACTACATTTTAATCGTCGATGATGAACTTCCCATTCGAGAAATGATTCACACCTCGTTGGATATGGCAGGCTTTCAATGCTTACAAGCAGAAGATGCAAAACAAGCCCACCAAATGATTGTGGATCAGCGTCCTGCATTGATCCTACTCGACTGGATGATGCCTGGCGGGGTCAGCGGTGTAGATCTATGCCGCCGCCTGAAACGTGATGAAAATCTCTCTGAAATTCCAGTGATTATGCTCACGGCGCGTGGTGAAGAAGACCATAAAGTACAAGGTCTGGATGCTGGGGCAGATGACTACATGACCAAACCGTTTTCGACCCGTGAATTAGTTTCACGAATTAAAGCAGTTCTACGTCGTGCCAATGCCCTCAGTGGTGAAAAATCAATTGATGCCAATGGCTTAATCTTAGACCCTGTCAGCCAACGAGTGAGTTTCGGTGACCATATTCTAGATATGGGACCAACAGAATACCGTTTATTGGCGTTCTTTATGACCCATCCTGAGCGTGCTTATACCCGTGCTCAACTTCTTGACCAAGTTTGGGGTGGAAACGTGTATATTGAAGACCGTACCATTGACGTACATATTCGTCGTTTACGTAAAGTGCTTGAGCCTTATGCTGCTGATCGCTTTGTACAAACAGTGCGTGGTACAGGTTATAGATTCTCTACACGTGCGGATATCGCTCTAGGTTAATTTTCTTTTATGTATGAACCCTACCCAGTCCCAGAACTTGCACGCGAACATAAAAAAACGCGATACAGCAGTTTATGGGGCTTTGCCAAACAGGACTTACGTCTGCTTGCCTTTTTCTTGCTGATTGCGAGCTTGATTGGCTTTGGCGTTGGTTATTTTTGGACGTGTATCGCGGTTGCCTTTGCCGTTTTTTTTATTCTGCAAATGCGCTCTTTGTATTTGGTCAATGACTGGATTTCTAACCGTCCCTATGAAGTTCCACCCAACTTGGGGGGCATTTGGGGAGCACTATTGTTCAATGTCTACCGTGCCCAGCGCCAAGAACGAATCGTACAGGCGGAAATGGTCGGACTGATTGATCGAGCACAGTCATCCTTGGTCGCTTTACAAGAAGCAGTGGTACTGGTCGATGACATGCAACAAATTGAATGGTGGAACCCTGCCGCAGAGCGTTTATTGGGCATTGAACAAAATGATCGTGGCCGCAATATTTTGACTTTATTACGCCAACCGAATTTTGTGGATTATTACAATAATATTGATGCTGCACCAGACGGCTTAAAAATGAAGTCATCCAGCTTTGATGAACATTATGTTCAGGTCAAAATGACTCGATTTGGGGGTGAAAGTCGCTTACTGGTCGCCTATGACGTGACCCGCATGCACAATCTTGAACAAATGCGTAAAGACTTTGTCGATAACATTTCGCATGAACTACGCACACCACTCACAGTACTCAGTGGTTATATTGAAACTTTTACAGACCAAGAAGACCTCAACCCACGTTGGAAGCGGGCTTTTGACCAAATGCAAGCCCAAGCCAAACGTATGAATGCCTTGGTGAATGATTTACTGTTATTGTCACGCTTAGAAAACGACAAGCAGATAGCAAAAAATCAAATCATTGATATGCCTAGTTTGATGAACCAACTCTATGATGATGCACATGCCTATAATATTGATTATGGTCATACGCTAAATCTTGACATTGACAGTCACTGCGACTTGATCGGTTCTGATATGGAGTTGGCCAGTGCGTTTAGTAACCTGATTACCAATGCCATCAAATACACACCAAAAGGTGGAACCGTGACCATGGGCTGGCACGACAATGGTGAACAAGCTTATTTCACGGTGGAAGATACAGGTATCGGTATTGATCCCAAACATATACCACGTTTAACCGAACGTTTTTATCGGGTCGACAGTGCACGTAGTCGACAAACGGGTGGCACAGGTTTAGGACTCGCAATTGTGAAACACGTGTTGATGCAGCACCAAGCACATTTAGAGATTGAATCTAAAGAAAACCAAGGCTCTATTTTTAAAGTGATTTTCCCCAAAGAACGCACCTATAATCCTGAATAAACCTTTCTTCAAAAGTATGAAAAAAGCACCGATATCGGTGCTTTTTTGTCACTCATCTTCCGTTTAACAAAGACAGAGACCGAGAGCTGAAACGATTAAAGCGTGTGTCCCATCGCTTCACCCATCACCACAGTCGAGTTGGCTTTAAAGGCTGCATCCCACGTCATTTTGTCTTTTTCAAACAGTACCACAGCGGTTGAACCCAAATAGAAGCGACCCAGTTCAGCACCTTTATCCAAGAACAGCTGATGCTGATTTAACTCTAAACGGCCCGTAGGTTTCACCTTGCCAGTTGCAACGGTTTCAATCCCCGCCACAATCATGGCACCGACTAAAACCACGGCCATACGACCGATTTCTGTATCAAATAAACAGACCATACGTTCATTGCGGGCAAACAAGCCTGGAATATTTTCAGCAGTCGTTTGATTGACCGAGAACAATTCACCCGGTACATACAACGTTTCCGTCAATGTGCCTGCAAATGGCATATGCACACGATGATAATCTTTAGGTGATAAATATACTGTTGCAAACTGACCATTTTTAAACGGTTCAGCCAACTGCGGATCCGCAATCAAATTATCAACGGTAAACTTCTGCCCTTTGGCTTGGAAAATATCACCTTCTACAATTGGACCCAGTTGCGAAATAGCCCCGTCGGCAGGCGACACAATGCTGGTCACATCAGTATCAATATCACGCACACCCTCTTTTAATGCACGGGTAAAAAACTCATTAAAAGATTTGAACTTCAGTGCATTACTTTGCTCCGCAATCGACATATCAATGCCGTACTGCGCTTTAAAAGCCGTGATGACTGCATTTTTCACAATCGGGTTTTCACTGGCTGCAACTTTACCCACGACACGTGATAATTGATGTTGCGGTACAACACGTTGTGTCTGAATGAAAATTTGTTTTTTTAAGCGTGATGTGAGGCTCAAGACGGCATCTCTCCGGTAATGATAGGACTGTCGAGGCGGTTGCCCCATTCACTCCACGCACCGTCATACGCCTGAATATTCCAACCCAATAAACGACCTAAAATATAAGCCAGTCCTGAACGGTGATGTGACTGACAATACACCACCACAGGTTCATTTAAGTTAAAACCCAATTGCTCTAAGCGTTGCTGCGTGCGTTCTAAAGGGTGCAATCTTAAATGATTTTCACGGTTAAGTGCAGTACTCCATTCAAAATGTAATGCATTTGGAATGTGACCACCGCGTCGTGCTGCAAGGCGGAGACCCGTATATTCATCTTCTGTTCGGCAGTCCCAGAGTTGGACCTGACTACTTTGAACTTTCTCTAATAACTCAGTATATTCAATTCGATACTGTTGTATTTTGGCTTGATCGACCTGTACCAAAGCACTAACAGATTCAAACTGCTCCACCTCAGACGTCGTTGGCAATCCTGCTGCAAGCCATGCATGAATTCCACCATTCAGCAGGCTAGTATTTTCAAAACCTAAGCAGTGTAAATTCCAAATCAAACGCCCTGCCCATGCGCCACCTTCATCATCGTAAACCACCACATGATGCTCGGGTGAAATATTCAGATAAGAAATCAGTTCTCGTAGCCCCTCAGCATCGGGTAGTAAACCCGTAGCCTGTTCGTCTTGGCGTACTAAAAATTTTGGCTTTAAATGCAAAGCATGTGGAATATGCAACTGGTCATAGACCGAGGCGCGACTTAAATCTACGATGCGTAGTTTTTCATTGCCTAAATGCGGAACCAACTGTTCTGCTTCTATCAGTAAGCCAAAATTAAAGGCAGAATGTGTCATATTATTTCGTATATTTTCAGGTCATGCTTTGATCTTAGCACAACTCATTTTTACAATTATTCTGATTTTTTGCATTCCTTTAGCAGAATTATAGATATCTCTATTTGTCTCATTTAAAAAGCGTAATGCCAAAATGAATTCTGGCATTACAAACACTGGAGTTATATAAACTTATACCTCAGTAATCTCAAAAATTTGACGTAAATAGGCCAAAAAAGTATCGTTATCAGTCATGGTCTTACCTGGACTATCAGAAATTTTCGCAACCGACTGACCATTACATTCAACTAGTTTAAGCACAATATTTAGTGGCGTTTGCCCCATGTCATTGGTCAAATTGGTGCCTATCCCGAAACTCACTTGAAAACGGTCTTTGAAATAGTTGTGTAAATCCCACGCTTTCTCTAAATTCAGTCCATCACTAAAGGTCAGCATTTTGGTTTTACTGTCAATTTTCAGCTTTTTATAGTGAGCATAGGCCTTATCGCCCCATTCATACGGGTCGCCACTATCATGACGCAAGCCATCGAACAGTTTGGCAAAGTACAGATCAAAATCACGTAAGAATGCATCCATCCCCACCACATCCGTCAAAGCAATGCCTAAATCACCGCGGTACTCTTGTACCCACGTTTCCAGTGCTGATTTTTGGAAATTACGTAAACGTACATCCAACGCTTGGAAGGCTTGTAGGAATTCATGCGCCATGGTGCCAATCGGGGTAAGACCTAATTGCTTCGCAATTAAGACGTTACTGGTACCACGGAAAATATGTGGTGCAGCTTGATTAAACACTTCAATCACATGTTTTTGCCACGCCAGACTATAGCGTCGACGTGTACCAAAATCAGAAACTAAAAATGGGGGATCATTTGGGGTTTGCGATGTTTCATAGTGTTTTAATAAGGCCACTTTAGCTTGTAGTCGACGTTCGCCCTCAGCCATGACCTCATCTGTCCGAATACGACGGAAATACAACTCATTGACGATGGCAAGCACAAAGATTTCAAACATCATGGCTTGAACCATCGGCCCTTCAATCCGAATATCTAAACGACCTTGGTGATCAATACTGGCCACAATAAAACGACGTTTGAGTTGAAACAACTCTAAATAATCGACAAAGTCACTTTTGATAAAGCGCAAACCGCGTAGATATTGCAGTTCATCGTCTTGAAAACGCAGTTGGCAAAGCAAATCTAATTGGTGATTTAAATCATCCAGAATGTCGACCAAAGGATAAACCGTGTCATCCAAATTACGGCAACGAAACTGGTACACACTATGTGCTTGAGGGAACTTATGCAGTACCACCTGTAGCATCGTAAATTTGTACAGATCAGTATCTAATAAGGATTGGATGATGGCAGACATATCATTTTCGGTTTTTAGCAACTTATTGCATTAAAGCACATTTTTTTAAACTGCATAGCCATGTTTTAGTAATTCACTAGTGCTATTCGACCAAGGTTCAAAGTGAAATGTGCTTTTTACTTTTGTTGAGACTCTGTTTCTATCCATTTTTCCAGCTGTTGTTCTTGACCAATCACTTTTGCAAATTCTCGTACTGTTTTTTGACCTGTCTGTTTGGCCTGTACATCACAATCAACTTGGCGTAGCTGATTGGCAATCGACCATTCCAACTTAAATATTGCCCCCATAAGAGCCGTATTGCCTTTGTGATCGCGTAAACATCGGTCAGCACCATGTATTAATAACAGCGTTACGACATCTTGATGACCATAATAACTGGCGATCATGAGCCCAGTAAAACCTGCGTGGTTTTTCTGATTGACTGGAAAACCATACTTTAAAAATTCACTCATCACATCTTGATTGCCAGTTCGAGTTGCAGCAAAAAATAGATCTATTAAAGCTTGTTGCGATTGCGCTAAGGATGCTGTCGAAGTCGTTTGTTCTGCATAGACAACCGAAGTACTTAGACTGAGCACTGCAACCATTAAACCGTTAAATAGAAATTTCATGACATATCTTCCACTGTTTAGCGGTTAAAAATACAATGCCTGTAAAACTCGCCCTAGGGTTGCAGGAAAGGTTCTGAGTTTTACAGGACTTTTGGGAGGTGACGTCCTCGCCCTAGTCACCAATTTTGTTCAGACGTGTCCATTAGTCTTGTAGCAATGCTGCTTTCGCTTCTACTTGCTTAAGATTTCCTTTGGTTGCCGCAGTTAAACGTCTGCCATAATCTGCATCCGCTTTATAAAAATATGACAACATCAGATTTTTGGTTTCTGGATCTTTGACTTGACCTAAGTCGGCCGCAAGGTTCCGAATCAAATCATTTTTTTCCTGTGTTGAATAAGAGCGGTATAACTCACCAGCTTGTTTAAAAGGCTGTTCTTTTTGAATCGCCTGTTGCAACACTTTTTCACCCAGAGGTGTATTCACAGCCTTGGCATGTAATACCGCGGACTTAGGCTCGGCACGACTCGGTTCATAGTTCACATCAGAATCACGATGCGACATATTCATCGCGCCTTCCTGATTGTTATTTTGGACAGCGACAAGCGGACGGTTGACAGGAATTTGTTGATGGTTTGCTCCCAAACGATACATTTGCGTATCTGAATAAGAGAAAATGCGACCTTGCAACAAACGGTCTTCTGATGGTTCGATACCTGGGATTAAATTTCCTGGTGCAAAAGCTGATTGTTCCGTTTCATTAAAGAAGTTCTTTGGCATGCGATTCAGCGTCAATGTTCCAACTTTGAATTCTGGAACTAAATGAGTTGGCCAAATTTTAGTTGCATCCAATGGATTAAAATCAAAATTATTTAAGTCTTTAGGATCAATCACTTGAATATACAAGTCCCATTTCGGGAAATGACCTGCATTGATATTGTTATACAAATCATTGGTTAAATGGTTGAAGTCCTTCGCCTGCATTGCAGCCGTTTCTTCCAGATTCATACCTTTTACCCCCTGCTTCGTACGGAAATTAAATTTCACGTACTTATATTCACCTTTAGCGTTATAAAGCTTAAAGGCATGTACCCCAAAACCATCCAGATTACGGTAGCTCACAGGTGTACCCAAATTTGAGTAAACATAGGTCAACATGTTGACTGACCAAGGTTGGCTTTGTAGAAAGTCGAATACGCGATTGGCATCTTGTACATTTGACACAGGACTTGGCTTCATGGCATGAATGAAGTCTGGAAATTTGATGGCATCACGAATAAAAAACACAGGAAGATTATTTCCCACTAAATCCCAATTGCCCTCTTGTGTGTAAAATTTCAAGCCAAAACCATGTGGATCACGTAAAGTTTCTGGTGAACCTTTCGGATGAATGACGGTAGAAAAGCGTAAAAATACAGGGGTTTTAGTGCCTCCCTTAAACATGGAAGCCACGGTTAAATCGGATAAATCTTTGCTTGCAACAAACTCACCATAGGCCCCTGTACCACGCGCATGTACGACTCGCTCAGGAATACGCTCTCGGCCAAAGCGTTGCAGTTTTTGAACGAGTTGAACATCTTGCAGTAAAGTCGGTCCGTATTCGCCCGCAGTTATTGAGTTCTGATTGTCTCCGACTGGTGCACCATTATCTTTGGTTAATGTCGCTGCTTGTGTAACACCCGTCGCAGTTGCCAACATTGCAACTAACAAAGAAAACTTAAACATCGTTTCTATCTCACTAAAATTCCTACCTTTCCTGCGTCAGCCAAGATACAAAAATTACACAAATTGCTAAAACGGATAATTTTCATAAATTTAATCGGTTTATGGAATAGTGTGATCTTTATTCGCTATTCTTCAGTCATTTATGTGCAAAATATGCTTGATGATCTGCTCAGGCAATATAGGTTTGCTACAATTCCACTTTGCATAATCAAGCGATAGATCAAATCAATCATGCGAGCCTTATTACAACGCGTTCTCGAAGCCAAAGTGGTCGTCAATGGTGAAACCACTGGCGAAATTCAACACGGTATCTTGGTTTTCTTGGGTATAGGAAAAGACGATACCTTTGAAAAAGGGAAGAAACTGGTCGATAAGATCTTAAAATATCGTTTCTTCGATGACGAACAAGGTAAAATGGGTTGGAACGTGAGTCAGGCAGGTGGTGGAATCTTACTGGTCTCTCAGTTTACCTTGATGGCGCAGACGCAAAAGGGCTTGCGTCCTGACTTTGGACCCGCTATGCCACCAAATGATGCCCAAGCCTTATATGAACAATTGGTTGACTATGCCAAGGCCCAGTTTGAAACTGTACAGACAGGTATTTTCGCCGCCGATATGAAAGTACATTTGGTCAATGATGGCCCTGTGACTTTTAATTTAGAAGTCGAATAAAAAAGCAACGTATCAAAAAGCCCTCAGTTGAGGGCTTTTTGATAGGATTAAATTTGCTTGATGAATTGTGCTCGCGCCAACATATCCTTAGGTACTTCATCAATGAGCATAACGGTAAGATTTTGATTGTTTTGCATCTTGTTACTTTCAGTATTAGAAATCTCTAAAAGTGTATTCACATCATTAGGGCTTAAGCTATACATAGCACCAGTAGCAGGATCAACAATCAAAAAGCCAACTAATCCACCAAAAACGATATTAGCTATATACCAACCATTCATTTTTGCAGTGACATGTACGGTTTTCTGTTGATAGCCTTCTTTTGAAAACGTAACGTCATAACTTGCGGGTTTAAAATACCCATTACCACGTTTAAGAGTGACCGTTGCAGGGGTTGAGCCTGTATGAATTTTCTCACCCAGTTTATTCGTGATCACAATATTTGCTGTGTCAGGAACTGACTTAAATGTCAGTGTCTGCGTTGAGCCAGACATAATACTCGCACAACCTGTTAGTGCTAAAGATGCTGTCATTAATGTTGCAGTTAAAAAAGTTTTCATGAAAAAAATTACCCCCATAATTTGGGGGAAATCATATTGATAAATATATTATTTTTCAATAAAACTTACTTACCCGTTTTTTCCTTCAAAAACGCTCGAGCGGCTTTAATTTTTGCTTTCACAGGCTTTGGTAGCTTTGGCGGAACCAATTTTGCAACTTGGTTAAACCAAACCAAGAGACCAAAATCACCTTCCATTTTAATGCTGCCGTTTTGCATGCCAGTCATAAATGCGGTTGGATCACCTTTGATTAAAGTTTTCACACCCTGCTCACTGTCCGCAAACTGTAAAATAAAATCGGCTTTTTCAGCATCACCTGAAACCGTATCAATCTGTCCATTATTGACAATAATTTGGCGGGCCATACCCAAATCCGTACCAATCTGAATACGGAACTGACGCTCATGAACCAATTCAATAAATTTTGGGCTAGTGCGTGCCAGTTGTTTCATACGCAGTGCCAGACCTGTAACCATTAAATCCAGCGGATCCGTGCTGACATCAACCAATGGAAGTTTAACCACAGGAATTGAAGATAGTTTCATGACATGTAAGCCTATTGTAATTGTTGATAAATTGACTGTTTCCAATCCTACCACAAGTTGCCATTTTTACTGCTAGGCTTTGTATAACAATCATGTAAGAACGTAAAAAAGATGCCCTAGGCATCTTTTTGTACGGTATGTACTTATGACTTAGCGGCTAGAACATTGCTGTTGGTCATCTTCATATACAGGTGTATGTTCAATACAACGGCGCTGCGCCAATGCACGTTCTGCACGACGGTCTTCACGTAGAAGTAACATCGTCACAATAAGCATCGCTGAAGTTAAAGCAGTTAAGTAGCTATAAGTGATTGGCATTTCAAAGACTGCTTGCACACCTAGGCGAATGACTTCCAGTATTCCCCAAAACACCATACCCGCCACCATAAAACTCAACCAGCGACGATAAGGCGAAAAGAAAACAGCAATCAACGCAGCGGCGACTAAACTCAAGCCAACGATGGTAGCTAAATTCGCTGTTACCATAAAAACCTCCGTCTAAGATCAGTTCAAGCGATCTATAAACTGCGCTGAACCCATCCCCTATACCGTTTAAAATTAATGGATTGTGTAGCTTTCAAACTCTATGCATGCATTATGAGCAGTTTTGAAAAGAAAAAAAGGCTTGTATTTTTAGAATGCGACATACCTTGTCGCCATATTATATTGTCATTACATTTTTTTAGATTTGAACTTTTCCAAAACAAAGACATGCTCGGTCTTGGCGTGTCATTACAAAATAAAACCCTTAATTTCAGCAGTTAAAAATATTTTTTTCGATTCTGTTGATCGTTGTTTTTATCAACATTTTTCACTGACCACTCATCGCTTTTTGCTTAAATTTGCAACAAAAAAACGCAGCTCAAGGGCTGCGTTTTTTATCCTCACAAATGCTTTTAGGCACGATTCAAATCTTTATCATGCACGCCCAATAAATACAGAACACCATCTAAACCAACACTTGAAATAGCTTGATTAGCGTTTTGTCTTACCAATGGTTTCGCTCGGAATGCGACCCCTAAACCCGCAATTGACAGCATCGGTAAATCGTTTGCACCATCGCCTACAGCAATGGCTTGTTCAAGCGAAATCCCCATCTTTTCAGCTAATTCACGTAGCAATAATGCTTTACGTGCACCATCGACAATGTGGCCTTTCACTTCACCTGTCACTACGCCATTTTCAACATCTAGGATATTGGCATGCACTTCATCAATGCCCAATTTCGCTTGTAAATACTCAGCAAAGTACTGGAACCCACCCGATAAAATCGCGGTACGGTAACCTAATGCTTTTAAAGTTGAGATTAAACGTTCCGCACCCTCTGTAACGGTCAAGCGTTCCGCAATCTTAGGTAGAACAGAAGCATCCATTCCTTTGAGCAGTGCGACACGTGCACGGAAACTTTGTTGGAAGTCCAACTCACCCTGCATGGCACGTTCTGTAATTTCAGCTACTTGTGCGCCGACACCTGCTTCAATAGCTAACTCATCAATCACTTCTTGCTCGATTAAGGTCGAGTCCATATCAAAACAGACCAAACGTCGGTTACGGCGGTAGGCATTGTCTTCTTGAACCGCGACATCGACATTCAACTCATGTGATAAGCGTAAGCAAGCCGCACGCATCGCTGCAGCATCCAGCATTTGTCCGCTTAAACCAAATTGGACACAAGCGCGCTTTGGCCCATCCAATTCGCCATTTAAGACTGGACGACCTGACAAACGGGTCACAGTTTCAATGTTGAAACCTTGGTTGGACACAATATTTGTAACTGCTTGTAAGTGTGCAGCCTCAAGCTCTGGCGCCAAAGCCGTGACTATATAGCGCGTCCGTCCACCTTCGCTCACCCACTGGTCGTATTCAGTTGTAGTGATTGGTTTAAAACGTACAGTTAAACCAATATCATGTGCTAAAATTAGAATTTCTTTCATCGCCAAAGCTGTTGCGGTTTGGTCATCTGAAGAAACAACTATACCCAAGGTCAATTGGTTATGAATAACTGCTTGTCCAACATCTAAAATTTGTAGTGAATGAGTGGACAATACCTGCATTAATCGAGTGAACTGATTAGGCTGGTCTGGTCCTAAAAATGAAATAAGAATGATTTCTCGCATGAATTGACTCGGGTCTGAGCTACGACTATTGTTAGAATCATAATCGAAATTGAATATATTTTCTTTGGAAGTTTACGTTGAATGCGCCTAGACAAGGGCTATTTGCTAGCCTATTAATTGTAAGTTTTGCTTTACATACCTTTTTATTGGTATTGGCAACGACTCATCAACTGAATGAAAACCGTGCCAGCCAAGGTCAACTGATGACCTCTCAATTGGTGACAGACAGTCTTACAGAACTGGAACCTGCCAACACGGTTTCTCTCGCGCTTTTGGTGGATCGCTATGCGACCAACCCAAGCGTAGCTTCCATTCGTATATTGGATGCCAATAATCAAGTGCTGGCAACTGGTGGTCAGGTGCGAACACGAGATGGTGAAGTGTTTGTTCGTGATGCGCTACAAAACGAAAAGAAAGTGGGTAGTATCGAGATCACACTCATCAAACCAAGTATGGGCGAAATTCTGCGGACGCAATGGTTAGCAATTTTATTGTCTTTGGCGATTCATGGTTTACTGTGGTTGGCTTATCGTGCGATTGCTCGCCCAAGCCGTACTGAATACTTAGCACGGATCAATAATGAATCTCGCTTAAAACACGAAATTCAAGTGTTAACGCAAACACTAGAACAAGAAAAGCATCATGCTGCGGTCGCGATTGCTCAAGCACAGCAACAAGTCAAAACCAGTGCTAAGCCGAAAGAGCAAAAACCTGTGATCGTGGACAACCATTCGGTCGCACTCAATATTCAATTCTATGACCCAAAACAATTGATGGACTCAGTCAATACCACGGTCTCAATTCCGTATTTTAACTTGTGCCAAATTTTTCTGAATAAAAGTACCGAGCTTTGCTTAAAGCACTTTAAATTAAACAGCTCAGACGTCAGCACACATCAGTCATTTAATGAGCATGGTGCAACCCTCACCATGTCGACCGACACGCCGAATGCCGTGCCATGTCTCATGATGATCAGCAGTGTGTTCCAGCTATTGTCTGACGTTTTATATAAACGTTACCGCGAAGAAAAGCGCTTTGTTTTGCAAACACGTTGTGGTATTTCAACTGCAGTTGATGCAATGCAACTGTCTGCCACTCAAGCATCTGAACGTTTAGTGCAACAACTATCTGCCAAAGAAAGTGCGGTGCATTTAAGCAATGAATTATTGAAAGACATTTCCGAAAGCTATCAATTGATCAATTTACCGAATCCAACCAATGTCTTGACCCGTCATGCCTTTATGGTCAATGGTATGGGTTCAGAGTCTGCCGAATTGGCACAAACTTTAAGAACTGAAATTCTAAAAGCAAAACAATCTAAAGCCTCTTAATTACGTCCGAGCAGAAAAAAAGCCTGACACATGTCAGGCTTTTTTTCTCTGTCGAACTCAAATTTTCAGTTGCTTTTGGGCAACCAAATGTTGCTGTGCACTATAGCGCTGCTCTGGATCAGTACAGGCTACTTTAAGCCAATGACCATCGGCCTGTAGCTCCCAAGCATTTAAACAATCATTCAGGTAGCTTATTAGCCCATCTTTATAAATTTGTTTTTTCAAAGTGCGATCTAATATTGGAAAGCAGGTTTCCACACGTGAAAATAAGTTGCGTCCCATCCAGTCTGCACTGGCGCAGTACAGCTTTTTCTCACCGCCATGTTCAAAAAAGTAAACTCGCGTATGCTCAAGAAAACGACCCACGATCGAACGTACACGGATATTCTCAGACATACCCTGGACCTGTGGAATCAAACAGCAGATCGAACGAATAATCAGATCAACCCGCACCCCAGCTTGTGACGCACGATACAACGCAGCAATCAGTTGCGGTTCAGTTAAAGCATTAACCTTAATGATAATACGTGCGGCCTGACCAGCTTGTGCAAACTCAATTTCTTGCTCAATCAGCTTTAACAGTTCACTGTGTAAAGTAAAAGGCGCATGTAATAATGCCTTCAACTTGGCCATCTTACCCATCCCCGTCAGTTCTTGAAACATGCGGTGAACATCTTCACAAATATCAGGCTGTGTAGTCATCAGCCCATAGTCGGTATACATACGGGCATTGCCCGCATGATAATTGCCTGTGCCTAGATGAGCATAGCGAATCAACTGAGCATTTTCACGGCGTACAATCAAAATCATTTTGGCATGCGTTTTATAGCCCACAATGCCATACACCACCACCGCGCCCGCCTCCTGCAAAATATTGGCCACAGTAATATTCGATTCTTCATCAAAACGCGCACGTAACTCAATCACTGCTGTGACTTCCTTGCCATTTCGTGCTGCCTCTGCCAAGACCTGTACAATTTCAGAGTCGGGCCCACTACGGTAAAGGGTTTGTTTAATCGCTAGCACATTTGGATCTTTCGCAGCTTCTTTTAATAAGCCAATTACAGGCTGAAAAGAATCAAACGGATGATGCAACAATACATCCTGTGCTTTTAAAGTATCAAAGGTACTTTTTTGTTTACGCAAAACTTTGGGAATAACGGGAATAAAAACTGGATGTTTCAATTCAGGTCGATCACAACTGGTACTAAGACGTGAAAGATTGATCGGCCCATCAATGCGATAAAGCTCCTGCTCAGTTAAATCAAACTCCTTGAGCAGATAATCAATCACTGCTTCGGGACAGTCATCTTCAATTTCTAAACGCACCGCGCGCCCAAAGCGACGTGAAGACAATTCATCTTTTAGCGCAACCGCCAAATCGTCAACATCTTCCGACAAAATCAAATCGGCATTACGCGTCACACGAAAGGCATAACAGCCTGTAGCTTTCATACCTGGGAACAAATCGCTGATGTGCTGCTGAATCATCGCAGTTAAGAAAATCTGCGTGTCTACACTGCCTGAAACTGCTTTGGGCATCGAAATCAGGCGAGGCAAAGAACGTGGCGCAGGAACAATTGCCATCTCAATGCTTCGCCCAAAAGCATCCTTACCTTGTAAACTCACAATGAAATTCAGACTTTTATTCACAAGACGAGGAAAAGGATGTGACGGATCTAGACTGATTGGGGTTAAAACAGGTTGGATTTCTTTGGCAAAATATTCTGCAATCCACGTTTTATGTTTTTCTAAGATGTCTTGGAACTGAAGGAATTGAATACCGTGAGCCTGTAACTCGGGTAAAATCGAATGATTGAGCGTTTCAAATTGTTTTTGAACCGCAGTATGAATAGATTGAGACAGGTCTTGTAGTACGACTTCTGTGGGGAGCGCATCAGGGGTTCTGGCAATGGCATTCATATCGCGTTGTTTCATCAAACCCGCAATACGAATCTCAAAAAACTCATCCAAATTACGTGAAAAAATAATTAAAAAATTTAAGCGTTCTAGCACAGGCAAACTCAAATCTAATGCTTGTGCTAAAACCCGCTGATGAAACTCAAATAACGATAGCTCTCGGTTGAAATACGTCACCGATGAATGCTGAAAATTATCCATACCCTCTCAATGCTGTTTAAAACAGTCTGTTATGAAGTGTTTGGCAGGGATGTTAGGCAGTCTTTATGACAGTTTAGTTACAATCACAGCCCAAATAGAAAGTTCATCCTGACTTTATGCTTAAAGCTTGAACAGCGTACAGTATTTAAACCAAAATATGTTCTTTTTCACTTTTTTTTATTGAGCATTGAGTCTGCTTTTGTTGCCCAATAGCTGGCTAAAATAGGTCCTGAAATGTTGTGCCATAAACTAAAGATGGCGCTGGGGACCGCTGTAATTGGAGAAGCAGCAAAATGCACAGCCGCCAAAGCCACGCCGAGACCTGAATTTTGCATACCCACCTCAATCGAAACCGCTTTACAGTCAGCATGTGGCAAGTGAAATAACTGTGCAGCCCCATACCCCAGTAAATAGCCAATAGCATTATGCAAGATGACTACAGCTAAAATCAGTAAGCCCGATTCTAAAATTTGTGCTTTTGAGCCACCAATAATCGCTGCCACAATCAACACAATTGCGACCACGGAAATTAAAGGCATCACTGAAATATAGCTTTCAACTTTATGTTTCAATACAGCACGTACCACCAGCCCTAAAATAATCGGGAACAAGACCACTTGCAAAATTGAACTCAGCATCGACCATGCATTGATATCAATCCATTGGCTGGCCAGCAGATAGAAAATCGCGGGAGTCAACACGGGTGCCAATAAGGTTGATACCGTGGTACATGCGACAGACAAAGCTGTATTGCCTTTCGCCATGTAAGTAATCACATTGGATGCCGTCCCTCCTGGACAACAGCCCACTAAAATGACTCCTATGGCAATTTCAGCGGGTAAGCGGAACAACACACATAACACATATGCCACACTTGGCATCACCACAAACTGGGCAGCCACCCCAATCGCAACTGCTTTTGGACTCTGCATCACACTTTTAAAGTCGCTCAACGTCATGGTCATGCCCATACCAAACATGATCAAGCCCAACATCCACGTGATATAAGCTTTCATCCAGACAAAGGTTTCAGGACTCAAAAGTGCTATCCCTGCAAATAATACGACCCACAAAGCAAAGGTTTTTTGAATCCAAGTGGTAAATCTTAAAAAAGTGCCCATGACCTTTCCCTACAGCATGTCTTATGATTTCTATGTTGATAATTACAGAGTCCCGATTGGATCAATGCATCCTTTGTGCATATTGTTGTGCAATGTCTTTGCAATAGAGACGTTTTACGCCTTGCGCCAGCATGTCTTGCCATGCATGCTGTAAAGATCCCTGTAAGTCGATACCTTTGGTGGCATCTGCAATGACATAAGTTTGAAAACCGAGTTGCGCAGCATCTATTGCGGTCCACGCAACGCAAAAGTCTGTTGCAATCCCAACAATAAATACCGTATCAATCCCACGCTCTCTTAAATAGCCTGCGAGTCCGGTTTGAGTCTTGTGATCCGCTTCTAAAAAAGCAGAATAACTATCAATGTGTGCATGACATCCTTTACGGATGATCAACTGTGCTTTGGCAAGGTCGAGATCAGGGTGTAATTCAGCATCCTGCGTGCCTTGTACACAGTGGCGTGGCCACAGCACTTGTGTGCCATAGTCCAATTCAATGGTTTGAAAAGCTTGCTTTTCAGGATGATTCTCTGCGAAAGAAATATGATTTTCTGGATGCCAATCTTGGGTGAGTACAATATTGTCAAAATAAGCGCCCAACTGATTAATTTTAGGAATAATTTGATCTGATCCTGCCACCGCTAGATTTCCGCCGGGGGTAAAACCATTTTGTACATCCACCACAATCAGTGCCATATTCTTCTGCATTCTTCTCTGTCCTTTTTGTTCTGTGCTCGAAGGCCAAGCTTAGCTTAATTTATAAAACAGTATTCATCCTCGCGGGTCAAAATTAAATGACTGTAGCCTTGAGTGCAATGGATATTGAAGCAAATCAACAAGTACGCTACGCAGCATTGTCATTTTGATGAAAAAAACCTGCTTCTAGCAGGCTATTTTCCAACTCATGCTTATGGATGATGTCATACGCCCTTCATACGACGGGTCAGTAACAACATCATCACCGCTGAAATCACAATACATGGAATCGCTGCTGAAATGACTCCTGCTGCACCGAAACCTGCGTTTAGTAATGCTCCAGCAATTGCAGGCCCTAGCATTGCGCCAATCCGCCCTACGGCAGAAGCGACGCCAATACCTGTGCCACGTACTTCAGTTGGGTAGACAATTCCACCAAAAGCATACAATACGCCCTGACAGCCAATCACAAAAGCACCAACCAATGCTGCGGCCAAATACATTTGATTCAGTGAAGAAGCCGCATTTAATGCCAATAATCCCGCCAAGATGCCGCCATACATCAGTACGATGACATAAGCTTTCTTCCAGCGGTCTGTTAGCATCCCTAAAATCACGGTCCCCACTGTCGCACTTAGCATAAAGTAGAACTGCGCCGTTGCACCTTCCTTACGTGAAAAGCCTAACTCAGTAAACAGTGATGGCAACCAACTGAGCATGATGTACACCACCATCAGGGTGAAAAAGTAGCTCACCCAAATAAATAAGGTTCTAAATAAATTATCCGCGTTCAACAGCTCTTTAAACGCGGCTTGAGGTGCAGCCTCAGTGGCAGATTCTGGGTTTTGGGTCTTTAAAAATTCCTTCGACTCAGGCAACAACCACATCATCACAGGAATGACAATAATCGGTAATAAACCACCCAAATAGAAAATATTCTTCCAGTTGGCACCAAACTCAGTACTTGCAACCAATGAAAGAATGGCAGCACCCACAGGCATACCGCAGTACATCAATCCAACAGCACGACCGCGGTTTTGTAGTGAAACTGCCTCAGAGGCTAAGGTAATTAAAATCGGCATCGCCGCACCAAGACCAGCACCTGCCAAGAACCGCACCAGCAATAAACTATTAAAGCTGTTGACCCACACCGTACAGAGTGTAAAGACCGCAAAAATAGCCACTGAACCAATCAACACTTTTTTACGGCCAATTCGGTCAGCAAAACGCCCGCCCACCAGTGCACCGGGCAATAGACCCAGAATCCCTGCACTAAAAAACACCCCCAACTGTGAACTATCCAAACCGAAATATTCACGAATGCCTGCGGCTGCAATACCTGCTGCTTGAATATCCAGCCCTTCGATGACTGCAATTAAGAAGCAAATCGCAACCGTGACAATTGCATGTTGCCTATCTGATTTTTGCATTGGGAAATCCTTGTTCAATCAGCGTTCCAAAAACGCCATCATCTATGAGCAAGGTCGGAGAAATAACTATCAAAAGGTGGAATGAAATCATACAAATGGCTGAAATTAGTGGATTAGTCCTGTATTAACATCCGTTCAGATATAGTCTTAAAAACAATAAAAATAAGGAAAAAATTTAGACTAAAATGCTGAAAATAGGCATATCACCGATTTAATAAAAGCAAGTTTCCCCCTTTTAGTGATAGCTGAAATGAATGATTAGACTGCCTTTTAGCAATGATTCTTTTGTAGCAAACAGATTTGCAGAAATCACATTTACATCTTGTATGAGTTTTAAAAGGTCTTAAATTCTGACTTTTATACACGGAATATCAGGTTTGATAGACTTTTAGGCCTCTTTTTCATCTAAAAAACCACTTTTCGATGGCTCCAAACGACTCACGTCTGCCTTGCGAAATACTATTTTCAGGTTTTGGATGAAAAGCATGTTCTTTGTACAGCATTTAAACAGGCTTTATTTTTGTAGCAAAAGATAAAGTTTTTATACACTTTGACTAAATCATATTGTTCTTCATGTTGTGTTCGTTCATAATTTGCATAAGCATTATTCAATGCATCAGCGCTTTGAAAATGCTATAAATTAAAATACGTACCCATCCAATCTTATGTTTTTCTGGCCTAACTGGATGGACAAATAGGATATTTTTTTAAAATGACTCAGCAAGCACAGACCATCCAAGGCTCAATTGTCGCAATCGTCACCCCTATGTTTGAAGATGGCAGCGTAGATTGGAAGGGTCTAGAGAAGCTCGTTGAGTGGCACATCGCACAAGGCACAAATAGCATTGTTGCTGTCGGTACAACGGGTGAAGCGTCTACTCTAAGCATGAAAGAACATACACAAGTGATCAAAGAAATCATTCGTGTAGCAAACAAACGCATCCCGATTATTGCGGGTACTGGTGCGAACTCAACTCGCGAAGCCATTGAGTTGACCAAAGAAGCCAAAGCACTGGGTGCAGATGCTGCCCTTCTTGTTACCCCGTATTATAATAAACCGACTCAAGAAGGCTTATACCAACATTATAAAGCCATTGCAGAAGCGGTTGATCTGCCTCAGATCCTTTATAACGTTCCAGGCCGTACTGGCGTTGATATGACAAATGAAACCGTTATTCGTTTGGCAGATATCCCACAAATTGTAGGCATTAAAGATGCCACAGGCGATGTTGCTCGTGGTCAAGCTCTGCTTGAGGGTCTTGCTGGCAAAGATATGACTGTGTATTCAGGCGACGATGCAACAGCCTACCAACTGATCTTGTCAGGTGCTCAAGGTAATATTTCTGTGACTGCAAACGTTGCACCAAAACAAATGAGTGATGTTTGTGCAGCAGCACTTGCAGGTGAAGCTGAAAAGGCAGAAAGCTTAAATACTCAAGTTGCAAATCTACACGAAATTCTATTTTGCGAATCGAACCCAATTCCTGTGAAATGGGCACTTCATGAAATGGAGTTAATCGAAACGGGTATTCGTTTACCATTAACACCACTTGCAGAACAATATCGCACACCGCTCCGTGAAGCACTCACAAAAGCGGGTGTCATTCAATAAAGAGCACATTAATATGCAATTACGTTTAGGTCTTACCCTCGCACTTTCAGTCGTCAGTTTAGCGGGTTGTAGTTCTCTTGCAGTCAATAACGGTAGTTTGGACTATAAAGAAACAGCAAGCTTGGAACCTCTTAAATACCCTGAAGGCTCAATGGTTCGACCTGCAACGCCGTTGTATCCAGCTCCAACGGTTGAGGCACTTGCTGTAGAACACGCACCAGTACTTGAAAACAAGCGTGGTAACCGTTTCGCAATGCCTCGCCCAGAATCAACTCAGATTACCAACCAAACAGAATCAACTGAAACCGTAGCTGTAGCCGTAGGTCGCCCTCAATTGATTATTGACGGAAATAAGAATCCGCTGCTCAAAGTTGAAGGAAATTCTGCTACAATTTGGCAATACACACTTGCCACCCTCAGCAGTCTCAACCATCAAATCGTTGGCCAAGGCAAAAATGGTTATGAAGCAACCATTAAGGTCGATCAACAGACCTATGTGTTAAGACTAACCGCTGTCGGTACAAGCAATAACCTTGCAGTGTTCAATGCCGATAACAGTTTTGCAGCGCCTGAAAAAGCCACAGAATTGTTAACTCAGATTTACCAAAATTGGCCAGCCTAGTCGTACTAGGCATTTTTTTTTGAAAAAGGTTCCCTCATGTTAAAACAAACCTTGCTCTATACTGGTAAAGCGAAATCTGTCTATGAAACAGACAGTGCAGACCACCTGATTTTAGTCTTTCGTGACGATGCTTCGGCATTCAATGGTGAAAAGATCGAACAACTAGATCGAAAAGGTAAGGTGAACAACCGTTTTAACGCCTTTATCATGGATAAATTGGCTGCGGCTGGCATTGAGACTCACTTTGAAAAACTTCTTTCACCAACAGAAGTTTTAGTGAAAAAACTCAGCATGATCCCTGTTGAATGTGTGATTCGTAACTATGCAGCAGGTTCTTTATGCCGTCGCTTAGGTGTAGAAGAAGGCAAGGAATTAACTCCGCCGACTTTTGAATTATTCTTCAAAGATGATGCTCTTGGCGACCCAATGGTGAATGAGTCTCAAGCGATTGCTTTAGGTTGGGCAACTGCTGAGCAACTTGAGCAAATGAAAGTCCTCACTTACCAAGTGAACGAAGTGCTTAAAAACTTATTTGACCAAGGTGGCATGCTACTTGTGGACTTCAAACTTGAGTTTGGTGTATTCCACGACCGTATTGTTCTTGGTGATGAGTTCTCTCCAGACGGCTGCCGTCTATGGGACAAAGAAACCAAGAAAAAACTCGACAAAGACCGTTTCCGTCAAGGTTTAGGTGGTGTGGTTGAAGCGTACGAAGAAGTTGCTGCACGTTTAGGTATCGACCTTTCTGATATCTAATCTATTACAGATTCAAAAAAACCGAGCTTAAACGCTCGGTTTTTTTGTTTAAACTTCATCTATAGTCTGCTCGTTTTCAAACCACGTTTCACTCAGAATACACTTTGTGGACATCGAAATTTGCTAAAAAATCAACAACGCTGTACGTCATAGCGCACAAGACTTCAGGTATATTTCAGCTATGTATCAGATATGTTTTTGAATATGATAAAAACTTATGAACAGGACGTTCTTTAGATAAAAATTTTCCAACCGAAACAGTACGCTTATTTCCTCCTATCTCATGGCGAAAGATCAACTCATCACCAACGATCGGAAAATTGGTATAAATATTGCTTTTATTCAAAAGTAATCAGTAGGATAAGTTCTATCTTCGTCTTATTTTCTAGATTTGATTTTTTACGGATGGCTATATTTACAATGAAAAACTGGCAAAAGAAATTACTCCTTTCGACCACATTCGTACTCACTGCGTTGAGCGGCTCTGTTCAAGCCAAAGAATGGAAAACTATTCGTTTTGGTACAGAATCCGCATACGCTCCTTTTGAATATAAAACCCCTGACAATAAGCTGGTCGGTTTTGACATCGACTTGGGAAATGCTATTTGCGCCAAATTAAAAGCCAAATGTGTTTGGGTAGAAAACTCCTTTGATGGAATGATTCCTGCCCTCAAAGCCAAGAAATTTGATGGAATTTTATCATCCATGACCGTGACGGCTGATCGTTCAAAACAAATCGCGTTTAGTAATAAAATTTATAATACTCCAACCCGCATGGTCGCGAAAAAAGGCTCTCCTTTACTTCCGACACCCGCTTCTTTGAAAGGAAAACGTGTAGGTGTGCAACAAGGGACCATCCAAGAAAGTTATGCAAAAGCTTATTGGGCACCTAAAGGTGTGAATGTGGTTCCTTATCCAAACCAAGATGTGCTTTATCAAGACATGGTTTCTGGGCGTCTAGATGCAACATTACAAGATGCAATTATGGTTGATGGTGGTTTCCTGAAATCAGCAAAAGGTAAAGGCTTTGCTTTTGCAGGCAATAATGTGGTCGATGCCAAAACACTCGGTGTAGGGGCTGCCATCGGCTTACGTAAAGAAGACGTCGATCTGAAAAAGAATATTGATAAGGCTTTAGCTGAAATTATTGCCGACGGCACCTATAAAAAACTCGAGAAAAAATACTTCTCCTTCAGCATTTATTAACCTATAAAGTGTCGGTTCAATACCGACACTTTTTATATATAGCTGATTTACAAAATATTATATTTTTACTCGGAGAAACTGAGTATGTTTTTGTCTGGCTATGGTCCCGTATTACTCAGTGGCACTTGGATGACCATTCAGCTTGCATTGTTATCCCTTGTACTTTCGATCATGATTGGATTGTTTGGTGCAAGTGCCAAACTCTCCCATATTAAAATCATACGCTATGTTGCGACTGTTTATACCACACTCATTCGTAGTGTTCCCGATCTGGTGATCATGTTGTTGTTATTCTATAGCCTGCAACTTGGACTGAACTCCATTACCGAATCTTTGCAGATGGAGCAAATTGATATCAATCCCTTCGTGGCTGGGGTGATTACTTTGGCATTTATTTATGGGGCCTATTTTACTGAAACCTTTCGTGGTGCATTTCAAGCCGTCCCCAAAGGTCAACTTGAAGCCGCATATGCCTACGGCATGACCCCATTTCAAGTTTTCAGGCGTGTCCTCTTTCCACAAATGATGCGTTTTGCCTTACCAGGCATTGGTAACAACTGGCAAGTCCTCATCAAAGCCACCGCTTTGGTGTCCTTAATTGGTTTGACCGACATTGTCAAAATTACCCAAGATGCAGGTCGAAGCAGCATGCAAGTGTTCTATTTCAGTATCGTTGCGGCAGTCATTTATTTGGCCATCACCACCCTTTCAAATTTAATACTCATGTGGCTGGAACGTCGTTATTCTGCTGGTGTGAAAAAGGGACAATTATGATTGAGATTATTCAACAATATTGGCAGTCCTACCTGTGGACCGATGGTTTTCAAATGACTGGCGTTGCCATGACCGCATGGTTGTTGGTGCTTTCTATTGCAATTGGCTTTGTTTTAGCTGTACCTTTATCGGTTGCCCGCGTATCAGAAAATCCTTTTTTACGTCTTCCTGTTTGGTTTTACACCTATGTATTTCGTGGTACACCCCTCTATGTACAACTGCTGATTATTTACACGGGAATTTATAGCCTTGAATTTGTCCATGCCCATGAACGGCTCGATGAATTCTTTAGAGAAGGGCTTAATTGCACCATTTTAGCGTTTGCACTCAATACAGCGGCTTATACCACTGAGATTTTTGCTGGCGCAATACGTTCAATTCCCTACGGTGAAATTGAGGCGGCAAAAGCCTTTGGAATGTCGCCGTGGAAACGCTATACCCGCATTATTATTCCGTCTATGCTACGCCGAGCACTGCCATTTTATGGCAATGAAGTCATTTTGATGCTGCATGCAACCACCATTGCCTTCACTGCAACCGTGCCTGATATTCTCAAAATTGCACGGGATGTTAATGCTGCCACTTATGCCACTTTTGACGCCTTTGGCATTGCCGCTGTGCTATATGCCTGTCTGGCATTTATCCTCATTTGGATCTTTCGTAAATTGGAACAACGCTGGCTGGCGTTTTTAAAACCATCGAATCATTAGGAGAAAAAATGGAAAATTCAGCAAAACTGGTGATTCGAGATCTTTGTAAAAGCTTTGGCGATCATGAAGTCTTAAAAGGGGTTTCACTTGAGGCACATGCAGGCGATGTGATTAGTATTATTGGTTCCTCGGGTTCAGGTAAAAGCACCTTTCTTCGCTGCATCAATTTTCTAGAGCAGCCAAGCCAAGGTAGCATTGAACTCAATGGTGAGCAGTTAGAGACGAGCTTGGATAAAAATGGCAATCTCAAAGCAAAAAATCCCAAACAGCTACAAAAAATGCGCACCCAACTGATGATGGTGTTTCAACATTTCAACTTATGGTCACATATGACGGTATTAGAAAACATCGTTGAAGGGCCCATTCATGTTTTAGGTTTAAAACGGAGTGAAGCGGAAGAACGGGCTCGTAAATATTTAAGAAAAGTTGGGCTCGCAGAAAGTGTAGAAACAAAATACCCCTCTTTTCTATCTGGTGGACAGCAACAGCGTGTCGCGATTGCTCGTGCCTTGGCAATGGAGCCTGAGGTGATGTTGTTTGATGAACCAACCAGTGCTTTGGACCCTGAGCTGGTAGGTGAGGTGTTGAAAGTGATGCAAAGTTTGGCTGAAGAAGGCCGAACCATGATTGTGGTCACCCATGAAATGGGCTTCGCACGCCATGTGTCCAACCATGTTATATTTTTAGATCAAGGTAAAATTGAAGAACAAGGCGACCCGAAAGAAGTCTTGATTCACCCGAAAAGTGAACGCCTAAAACAGTTTTTAGAAGGTAACTTTAAATAATTGATGTCCCTCAGAACTCTGTTCAGGAAAAACCCGTTTTAAACAGAATGCCAGTCAGTTCCGAAACTGACCGGCATTTTCTTTTTAAACTCTAGATCTTATTTAATACTGGTTAATGTCATCCACCACCCGAAAAAAAAATAAAAACATTGCTTTTATCTGTGGTGCAAGACGAAGTCGTCAGCATTAAAAATGGACTGCTTTTACAGCAAAAGTTGTTTTACATATATAAATTGAACAAGTTCTGTGGTCGGGCACATCGCATCGCAAGATTTTTTCTTACCAAACCTTGCTTCATCAGAAACAAAACAAAGACCGAAAATTGAACTTAAAAACGCTAAGGCTCAGCAAAAAGGAGTTAAAAATTTAAGGAAATGAATATGGAGCGTATTTACTGGCTGACATTTTCTTTTTAATCGGGCCATCTTATTACAACCCTAAACCAACACTTTCAACTTGGCGCATATATAGGGCCGATAGCTAACGTTTTATCGCGGTACACTCAAACAGACAAGAATACTTCAACATTCAACGCACGACTGAAAGAGTTCAACTCGCGAATAGCGATTCATGTGAAAAACCTCGCTAGATCATTCGGTGTTCTATTGACACGTTATATATTTGTATACTGATTTTTAGTGGTTTCCATCACTAAAAAACTGGTGATGGAGGTAATGCAAGGAATCGTCCCCAAAACATCCGTATGGAACTTTTTATACGCTTTAATATCTGCCACTTCCACTCTAAGTAAATACTCAACCGAGCCCGTAATGGTATGACACTCGGTCACTTCATCCGCAGCAGAAATCACATCCTCAAACTGAACCAAACTTTCTTTTGAGTGACAAGATAACCCGATAGTCACATAAACCGTTAAACCAATCCCCAAAAGCGAACGGTCAATCACCGCTTTATATCCGCGAATAATGCCTATTTTTTCTAGTTCTTGCACGCGTCGTAAACAGGCCGAGGCTGACAAACCCACGCGTTCTGCCAGTTTAATATTGGTTAAATGTGCATCGCGTTCAAGCTCACACAATATCTTTCGGTCCAAGCGGTCTAATTCAATCATTTATTGCATAAAATTCATTTTTAAAGATCAATATACAATCAAATTGTGCTAGATCAACAATAAAATAATATTTATTTTGACCTTTCAGCCATTATGAATATGTCTCTCTTTGCACCTTATCTGCTGTTTTGTATTGTTATGACAAGCACACCTGGCCCTAATAATGCACTGGTCATACTGTCTGGTGCACGATTTGGAATATATAAAACTGTACCGCTCATTCTTGGCATTGCCTTTGGGGTTGCCGTACAACTCTTCACCATTGGCATCGGATTGAACCAAATTTTCCTTACTCTGCCTCAGCTTCAATTTATTTTAGGTTTTATTGGTTTTATGTATATTCTTTGGCTTGCATGGAAAATTGCATCTAGTGGGCCACTCAACATCGAATTAGAGCAGAAACCCTCCATGGGCTTTCTGCAAGGTGCGTTATTTCAGTGGGTCAATCCCAAAGCATGGATCATCGCTATCAGCACAGTCTCGACTTATTTTGCTTTAAATCCTCCTGTCAGCGAGATCATTTATGCCGCCCTGATTTTAATGTTGGTTTCGATTCCCTGCGTTGGCATTTGGGCGGTGAGTGGACTTTTCTTACGTCAGCATCTCATCAAACCTCAGTTTGCTTTTATCTTTAATATCACGATGGCAATTGCCTTGCTGGTCTCTGTTTTACCTACTGCATTGCGATTGATGAGTAGTTTAACGCCATGAGCATATAAAAATCCCTACACATGGCTACAACGCATACATAAACCACTCCAACAAAAAAGCCCGATCTTTCAATCGGGCTATGTTTACTGTTGTTGCTGCTGTTGTTGCCAACGTCGCTGTTGTAAGCGCTCTCCTTCAACCTCACGCTTATTGCGTGCTGACTCATATAGCTTGGTGCCTTTCAGTTCAGGTGGTAAATACTCTTGCATCACAAAATGCTCTGGATAGTTGTGTGGATACAAGTAGTCGACACCATAGCCCTGCTCTTTCATCAACTTAGTTGGTGCATTTCTTAAATGCAACGGCACAGGTAAATTTGCCGTTTTTTCAGCCAAATCTAAGGCTTTATTGATTGCAAGATATGTACTATTACTTTTTGCACTGGTCGCCAAATACACCGCACACTGCCCTAAAATAATTCGGCACTCTGGCATACCCACAGCTTGAACAGAGCGGAAGCATTCGCCCGCCAGAAGTAAAGCATTCGGATTTGAGTTGCCAATATCCTCAGAGGCAGCAATCAACATACGACGTGCAATAAAAACGGGATCTTCTCCGCCTTTGAGCATGCGTGCCATCCAATATAAAGTAGCATCAGGGTCACTGCCACGAATCGACTTGATAAAAGCCGACACCAAATCATAGTGCTGCTCACCCGATTTGTCATAACGGGCAATATTTTGCTGTGCAACTTTGACAACCATTGCATTGGTCACGATATTTTCAACGTCTGGCTCGAAAGTTCCTGCAATCAACTCAATAAGATTCAAAGCCTTACGTGCATCACCTGCGGCAAATTGCACCAAAGCTTCAAATTCTTCGATCTGAATGTAGCGCTCTTTTAAAAATTTGTCGTTCTTAATCGCTTGTAATAATAAAGTTTGAATCGCATCAGCATCGAGTGCATTTAAGGTATAGACCTGACAACGTGACAGTAGCGCGCTGTTCACTTCAAAAGATGGATTTTCTGTGGTGGCGCCAATGAGGGTAATTTTGCCTTTCTCCACAGCATTCAGTAGCGCGTCTTGCTGTGATTTGTTAAAACGATGAATTTCGTCAATAAACACCACGGGTGGCATTAAGTCCCCGCCATCGGCAATGATCTCACGGAGTTCTTTGACCCCCGTATTGAGTGCAGATAGACTGACAAACGGTCGGTCGATCGCTTGTGCCAACAGTAAAGCAATCGTGGTTTTCCCCACCCCAGGTGGTCCCCAAAAAATAATAGATGGCAAATGTCCTTGATCAATCATTTGACGGAGCGGTGCCTGCTCACCCAATAAGTGATCCTGCCCAATAATTTCAGACAAATCACGCGGGCGTAAACGTTCAGGCAGTGGAATATTGCTATCGGACATAGGACTAAGACTTAAATGCGTTCATCGAATGCTTATGTTATGGCAAATTCAGGTAAATGACACAAGCTTTTCATGCAATTTCACGCCGCTTTTCTCCGCTAGCGAACCCAACGCACAATATAGTCTTCGATCTCTTCTTGATTGATCTCATCTTCAGAAATACAGCGTCCCGCCGCAGACTTTTTGGCTTTTAGAATGCTCTCACGTGAACCCGTGTTCAGATAGTGCCATCTGGGTAAATTTTTACCTTCATGTAAACGACGATAGGCACAGCTCGGTGGTAACCAATGAATCGTGTCTAAAAGTTCGGGGGTGAGCTGGATACAATCGGGTACATGCTGCTTGCGGTTGGGGTAATCACGACAACTGGCCGTTTGGCAATCCAACAGCTTACAAGACACTTTGGTATAGGCGACTTCCTGACTTTCCTCATCTTCAAGTTTCACCAAACAACACAGACCACAACCATCACACAGCGCCTCCCACTCTGCTGGATGTAACTCAGCAAGGGTATAATGCTTCCAAAACTCTGGGCGTAATTCGTGTGCCATGGGGGCTGCCAATAAACTCAATGACCTATTATAACCGATCATCAGCTTAGTTTTTAGCGTCAGATCATTTTCAAGATTTACATCATATTCATAAACTTAAAATAAAAACAGAACATTTTTTAAACAAAAGCAACACAGTGAGTTTGAAGGATCTTTTTATACTCAATAAGTAATCAATAAAAACATCCATGGAGAAGAGCTATGTTTCGTTGGGCGATTATTTTTGCAGTGATTGCACTGATTGCAAGTTTACTTGGCTTTGGTGGTGTCGCAGGTTTATCGAAAGACTTTGCAATTATTTTATTAGTGATTGCAGTCATACTTGCTATTGTCGGCTTCTTGTCCCGTGGCAAAGTATAGGGAGCTTAAATGCTTCACTGACAAAAAAGAAGGAATGATTTCCTTCTTTTTTCGTTATGGCATTTAAAAAATAATTTCTCACATTTCTTCTACAAATCAGGCTGTTTTTCAAATCCTTGTAAAAGTTTTTATGCTTTAATCAGAACATATTATCTAACAGGATTTGAGCATGACGATCAGTATTCAAACTCGGGAAATTCAATATAACACAGCAGATGGACAACGCTTAGTCGGTTATTTTGCAGCACCCAATGGCCAAACACCCCATGCAGGAATCATTGTTGCACCCGAATGGTGGGGTCGAAATGAATATACTGAACAACGTGCTCGCGAACTAGCTGAACATGGTTATGCTGCTCTGGCGATTGATATGTACGGCGACAAAAAAGTCACCACTGATGCCAAGCAAGCCTATGAATGGATGATGCAAACTTTTGCCGATGCAGACACCATCGTCAACCGTGCTCAAGCAGGTTTAGAGACGCTTGCAGCCCAGCCTGAAGTGAATGCCGATCAACTGGCGGCCATTGGTTTTTGTTATGGTGGTAAAGTGGTTTTAGACTTGGCACGTTCTGGTGCTCCACTCAAAGCTGTCGCAACCTTCCATGCAACTTTGGCACCGAAAGCCCCTGCGGTCGAAGGTCAAATTCAAGGTGAAATTTTAGTTTTACATGGTGAGTTAGACAGCATGGTCACCTTGGATGATGTTGCAAGCTTCCGTGAAGAAATGCATGCAGCGAAAGTAAATCATGAAGTCATTATTTTTGAAGATGCGAAGCATGGCTTTAGTAATCCGTTAGCCGATGAACGTGCCAAAGCCAATGGTGTAGACTTGGGCTATAACCCTGAAGCCGAAAGACAGGGTCTTGAAGCAATGTATGACTTGCTAGAACGCAATCTCAGTGCTTAACTAGAGACGAGCAAGCAAATATCACTTGCTCATATCCAGTAAGATAGATAATTAGATTTTAGAGGAGATAACAATGACTGAGACCCAATGCCAATATTGTAATTTTGATGAATTTGATGTGCTTGATAAAAACGAGTTTGGGGTGATTTTACCCGAACCCAATGCGCTCTCTAAAGGTCATTGCGTCATTATCCCTCTACGCCATATCAGTTCATTCTTTGATATCACTGACAAAGAACGTAAGAGCTTAATGTCTTTGTTAGAACTGGCACGTAATGAACTCCAATTGCGCCATCAACCGTCAGGTTTCCATATTGGGTTTAATGATGGTGAAATATTTGGAAATGTGTCTGAACACCTGCATATTCATATTATTCCACGCTATAAAGACCAAGAGCTCAAACTCGATGCACGCTGGGGCATGACACACGACTAAATGCTCATTTGATCAATGGCGCTTCGGCGCCATTTTTTATAGGCAAAATACCTGCGTATAAAAGACATTCCGTTATACTAAGTCGAATTTTTTGTTTGTGCTTCAGATGTCTCCTTTCTCTTTTTCAGATGCGTTACTGACTTGGTTCGATGTTCATGGTCGACATGACCTACCATGGCAAGTGGCCGATGACCCCTACAAAGTTTGGGTGTCTGAAATTATGCTACAACAGACCCAAGTCAAAACCGTACTGCAATATTTCGAGCGTTTTATCGAACGCTTCCCAACGGTTGAAACTTTAGGGACAGCATCATGGGATGAGGTCGCACCTTACTGGGCAGGTCTCGGCTACTACGCACGCGCGCGTAATCTGCATAAAGCGGCTAGTATTGTGGCACGCCATGGTGCTTTTCCTCAAACCTTGGAAGGATGGATTGAACTGCCCGGTATTGGACCCTCTACCGCAGGGGCACTGATGTCTTTGGGTTTACGTCAGTACGGCGTCATTATGGATGGTAATGTAAAGCGCGTTCTCGCACGTTTTTTTGCTATTGATGACGACCTGAGTAAACCCGCGCATGAGCGTAGCATGTGGCAACTGGCTGACGAACTTTGCCCAAATGAACGTAACCATGACTACACCCAAGCCATCATGGATTTGGGGGCAACCGTCTGTACACCGAAAAAACCGTTGTGCCTCTACTGTCCCATGCAGCAACACTGTAAAGCCCATGCACAAGGGCTAGAAACGGAATTACCCTTTAAAAAACCCAAAAAAGCTGTCCCAATAAAGTCGGCTCAAGTATTGGTGCTGCGTCATCACAATCAATGGCTGTGGCAACAACGCCCCAATAGTGGACTGTGGGGCGGTTTATGGTGTTTACCTATTTTTGAAAACTGTGATGCACTCACGCAACTGTGCCAAAGTCTAGGATTAAAACAAGTCTCGCAACGCGCTGAAATTTCGCATAGTTTCACCCATTTCACTTGGCAACTGGAAGCACTTTGCTTTGAAGTCGATGCCGATCAACTCGAACATTTAAGTATTGAACTGGCAGGCATGTGGTTCGATGTACAAAATGTCACAGAAATGGGCATCCCAACCGCCATGAAAAAATTGATCTCAGCAATTCAACTGTGACATAGTGATGTCATCAATTTGATTGATGATAAAACTTAAAATGAGATCACTTTAAAATGAGATCACAGAGATAAGAAAGGATTGTTCGTGCGTTATTGTTTGCCTCGCATTTCTGCCATGAGCAGTCTAAGTATTCTTCTCCTTTTACTTGCTGCTTGTCGTACCACCCCCCCTGTGCCCAGCGGTAGCCAATTACCCGCAGCTCAAGTTCAGCAGCTTAAAAATATGCGTTTAGCCCAACAATTCCCGGTACCAGTTCAGGGCATCAAACGTCATGCGCTCAAAGACACTTGGGGTGCCTCACGCAGCAGTGGACGAACGCATGAAGGCATCGACATTTTGGCACCAAAGGGAACCAAAGTTTTTTCCGCCACAGAAGGCCTAGTCGCGGACTTACGTAATAACAATTTGGGTGGTAAAGTGGTTTGGATTATGGGACCCGCTGGCACATGGCATTATTATGCTCACCTTGATGATCATAAACGTGGTTTAAAGGTCGGAGACTATGTTAAAAAAGGCGATGTGATTGGCTATGTTGGCAACACAGGCAATGCACGATACACCGCCCCACATTTACATTATGGACTGTATTTACAAGGCAAAGGTCGTGGTGCAGTAAATCCCTATCCTTATTTACGTTAACTTTAGGAATTTTTCATGTCAGAAGCGTTGATCAACCGTCTGGTCGAATTTGCTGAATCAGGCAATCAACAAAAAATTATCTTGGCAGGACAAAGCCACCAAGGCTGGATCATGGAAATTACTGAAGATGCACTCTTAATCAGCACTGGATTTGCAGAAAAGACCGGAAAAGATGTTTGGATTAACTTCTCCGAGCTCGAACACGCCCAATTATTTTATTGGGATAATCAACTCGATCAATGGGCAACGTTTACCCTATAAATAAAAAAGGAGCATTTCCAGATGACCACTCAACGCTGCGGATGGTGCTCCTCAGACCCGCTCTACATCGACTACCATGATCATGAGTGGGGTAAACCACTACATGATGAAAAGCAGCTCTTTGCGATGCTCTGCCTCGAAGGTCAACAAGCGGGGCTGTCATGGATTACCGTCCTGAAAAAACGTGAACACTATCATCGCCATTTTTTCCAGCATCCCATCGAGCAAATTGCAAGTTTTAGCGAAGCAGACTTAGCCACTAAAGTCCAAGACGCAGGGCTAATCCGGCATATCGGAAAACTCACTGCGATTCGTGACAATGCGATTGCATGGGTTGCACTGAAACAACAAGGCATCAACCCTGTGGAATGGCTCTGGAACTTTGTCGAGCAACATGCCATCCACAATGATGTTCCTGACTACCGCACAGCACCTGCACAAACACCTCAAAGCCAAAGCATGTCAAAAGCACTGAAAAAACAGGGCTTCAAGTTTGTTGGCCCGACCACCTGTTATGCCTTTATGCAAGCGGTCGGCATGGTCAATGATCATGAAAATGGCTGTCATTTTAAATAAAACCATCTCAAACGATAAATAAGGACACCGAATATGACTGACAACACCATTCGTGCCTATGCGGCGATGCAAGCAGGCGAGGCCTTACAACCCTATCAATTCGATGCAGGCGAACTGCAAGCACATCAAGTTGAAGTGCAGGTGGAATATTGTGGACTGTGTCATTCTGATGTTTCGGTCATCAATAATGACTGGAATTCATCGGTCTACCCTGTGGTTGCAGGCCATGAAATTATTGGTACTATCATTCGCTTAGGCTCAGAGGCCAAAGGCTTAAAACTGGGGCAACGCGTAGGTATCGGTTGGACCGCTGAAAGTTGTCAACACTGTGACCCATGCGTGTCGGGGCAGCAGGTGCTCTGTACAGGCGGTTCAACAGCAACCATCGTAGGGCATGCAGGTGGTTTTGCCAACAAAGTTCGGGCAGGTTGGCAGTGGATTATTCCCTTACCTGAAGATCTGGACCCTGAGTCAGCAGGGCCTTTGCTGTGTGGCGGGATTACTGTTTTTGATCCAATTTTAAAGCACCAAATTCAAGCTATTCACCATGTTGGTGTGATTGGCATTGGTGGGCTTGGCCATATGGCGATTAAGCTTCTGAAAGGATGGGGCTGTGAAATTACGGCATTCACGTCCAATTTAGACAAAGCTGAAGAGCTCAAGGCTATGGGGGCAGACCATGTCGTAAATAGCCGAGATGTGGATGCACTTAAAGCACAAAGGGGCAAATTCGATCTGTTGCTCAGTACGGTGAATGTCACGCTCAATTGGCAAGCATATTTAGCCACACTTGCTCCGAATGGTACGGTACATATGTTGGGACTGCCCTTAGAACCGATGCAAATTTCTGCGGGTAGTCTAATTGGTGGAGCCAAATCTATCACAGGTTCACCGACAGGATCTCCTGCGGCATTACGCCAACTCCTCAAGTTCGCTGCACGTAAAAATATTGCGCCACAAATTGAACTGTATCCCATGTCGCAGTTAAATGAAGCGCTGGAACGTTTACATTCAGGACAAGCACGTTATCGTATTGTCCTCAAAGCCGACTTTTAAACGATGAGCGCCTCAAAAGAGGCGCTTTTTAGACCGCTTGTTTAACCCCTACCGAACGATTAATTTGCGCTTTGACCCAATCGGCCAACAAGCTAACGGCCTCCCGAATATCTACCGAAAGTTCATGTCCAGCATTGAGACGGATACAGTTTTTATAACGTTGCCCTTCTCCAAAAACCTCTCCGGGCACAATATTGATACCATGTTGTTGCGCAAAATAGTACATGTCTAAACCATCAATACTTTCGGGAAGTTGTAGCCATAGCGCATATCCTCCCAAGGGCTGATTGATCCGTAACTCTACCCCGTCAAAGGCATGCATGATCATGTGTCGATATTGTTCAACTTGCTGTTTCAAAATCGGTTTAAGCTGCTGTAAATGTTCGCGATAGGCACGGCTATAAATCAGGTCAGCCAGTGCCAACTGCAAAGGTGTATTCACGGTGATATTTTGCATCAGCAAAGTAGCCTTCAAATGCGCTAAGCGCTGCGGAATACAGAACCAACCTACCCGATACGCAGTTGAAAGTGACTTGGAAACCGAACCACAGAAAATCACATAACCCTGCTGATCCCAATATTTAATCGGCAGCGGACGACTCGAGCTGAAACTACATTCACCATAAATATCATCTTCAATTACATAGCATTGATAACGTGCAGCCAGTTGTGCAATTTTTTCTTTTTCTGCATTGCTTAGGCAAAATCCCAAGGGATTTTGATAATTGGCCGTAAGTAAACATGCTTTTGCACCTGAACTTTGCATGACTTGCTCTAAACGTTCCAAATCAAAACCTTGAGTATCGGCTGGAATTTCAATGATTTTTCGCTTTAAGCCAGCCAACATTTGCAGCTGACCATTAAAATTCGGTGTTGGGACAATCACGCTGTCCCCTTCTTGGCTTAAGTTTTGAATGATTACCGACAATGCAGGCATACAGCCATTGCTGATGTAAATATCATCCTGCGAAATGTAAAAACCATCTTCAGCCCAATGCTCCGACAAAGCTTGTCTTAGGCGAATATGACCTTGCTTATCACTATATAAAAAGTCTTCAGGTTGGCTATGCTTTAGTGCACGTTGGATTGAACGGCGGAGTGCCTCTACAGGCACATGTTTAGGCGAAAGCTGAATAGCACCCAAATGAATGAGACGACTGTTAATAGAAGACTGTTGAATTTCAAGTTGCAGTTCTAAATTTGAGATCTCACGCTCTTGGGACTGAAAGTCTGGATGCTGTGGCACAGGAATAGAGGGACTGGATTTTTTCTGATAGCTGACAAAATAGCCTGATTTATTTTTTACATGAATATAGCCCTGCGATTCGAGCAGTTCATAACAACTTTTGGCAGTATTTAGACTGACCTTTTGTAAAGTTGCAAACTGTCGCAAAGACAGCAATTTCTGTCCTGCGGGTAATTCCGCATTTTGAATTTTCTCAAGTAACTGCGTCGCCAAGCTCTGATACTGAAAAGCCATGCATCTGTACCTATTTTTTTAAATTTTATGTATCTGTATCCATTATGCGCACAGAATTATGCTCCTGTCATCCGTCAACGAACGTCAATAGGTGCCTTTATGAAAAAAATAATGATTTCTTTATTTTGTGTATTGAATTTATCTGCATGCCAACCGCAAAAGGTTTCACAGCAAGTACAGCAACAGCACTTTATTTGTAAAGCGCTCATTGAAGGGTTTCTCAAAACACAGAACTTAAATGACTACCAATTTTTAAGTTTACAGCCGAGCTTGACGGAAACAGCAACACAGCGAACCTATGAATATCGGTTGAACGATGAACGACAAATGCAGATAAATTTACCCAATAAGAAACATTTAGAATTTCAATGTGATCAAAGCAGTGCCAAACATTTCACAATCTCACTTGCTGGTGAAGGGCATGTCATGCTGAGTTTAATGCACCTAGATTTACCTCAGGCGTCGACTTTACAGCAACTGACTACTTACCAACAGCCTGAATAAAACCACCATCAAAATCAATTGCCTGTACCGCAGTGCAGGCTTTCAGCAGTTCTAACGTAAAGCCACAGGTAACTGCACAGGCAGATCACGCTGTTCCTGCAATTGCTTTTTCATTTTCTGTAGCATTTGATAAGGCTGCTGTTGGACGAACATGTTCACGATACTCAGTGGAATCGAGCCTTCAGGATTGGCATAACCCGAAGTGGAAACTCTCACTTTGTTTGGTCCGAGTTTTTGGAAAGTCCAATCGCCCTCATAGTGGTTTAAGCGTACATAGTCTGGATTTTTCAGAATATTTTTATCAATGGCTTTGTTTTTAATACTTATCACCCCCTGACTGTCCTTGATCATTTTGCCTTGCACCACCAAGTCGCGATCTTTTAAAGGAAAAGGAAAGTCGAGCACCATATACAACTGGAATTCACCTTTTTTATCATCGCGGGACAAAACTTTGACACTGCCCATATACGGTACCCATTTCACTGCGTGATCTACATCCAAAATCAGTGAAACGGCTTTTTCAATCGGCACATCAAACGTGGTTTCAGCCTTATATAAAAAAACGGGGTTTTGTGCATTTTGATAAGTCCAAACTTTAATATTATTTTTATGAATACTCAGTTTGGCTTGATCCATAGGCTTGGCTTGTGCTGTGCTCATTAGGGCAACAACACAAGCCATATACATGACTTTTTTCATTCTATTCTTCGTCTTATTTTCGTTTTTATCTTGTTTTTATTACGAATGAAACGGGTTTTATACTTGGATATCGTTAAAACCTAACACATCTTTCATATCATATTTACCTGCTTCACACCCGATGACCCAAGCCGCAGCGCGTACGGCACCTGAAGCAAAGTTCATTCGGTTGGTCGCTTTATGGGTAATTTCAACACGCTCGCCATCTGCAATAAACATCGCGGTATGTTCACCGACAATATCGCCACCACGAATAGTTTGGAAGCCAATGCTTTGACGCTCACGAGGCCCTGTATGACCTTCACGGCAGTATACTGCATCAGTTTTCAAGTCACGCCCTAAAGCTCCAGCAATCGCTTCACCCATCATCAGCGCTGTGCCTGATGGCGCATCGACTTTATGACGGTGATGTGCTTCAATCACTTCAATATCCACCGTGTCACCAAAGACTTTAGAAGCCAATTCCAACAGTTTAATCGAAACGTTGACACCCACAGAATAATTGGCTGCATACACCACAGGTGTTTGAGTCGCAGAGTCATCCAAATAGGCTTTTTGTTCGTCATTCATGCCAGTAGTACCAATCACAATGGCTACACCCGCTTCACGACAAATTTTTAAATGCTGAACAGTCGCTACTGGTGCAGTGAAATCAATCACCACATCACACTCTTTCACTACCGCTTCTAGGCTACCCACCACCTTCACCCCAAGGCTACCAATTCCTGCAAGCTCACCTGCATCTGCACCAATCAATGAACTTTCAGGACGTTCAACGGCTGCAGCCAATTGATAGCCTGCTTCGTTTACCGCTTGAATAAGGATGCGACCCATACGACCGCCTGCACCCAAGACACCAATGCGTGGAGCTGCTGACATAATATATTCCTAATGTAGCTTCAAAATTGTTCTTACTATAGCAAAACTCATTGCCCAGACTAAGTTTTGTTAGCCATTTTCATCGAAAAAATCGCTTTATTTTCAAACATCATTTCTCGTCATTTTCACAAATTTGCAATCAATATTACGCAGACTAGGTTCGCGTTAAAAAACAACTTTAAAATGAGGAAAATAGAATGAAAGCAAAGGTACTTTTTCTAGCGATCGCGTTTGGGGGCTGTCTGGCAAATGTTCAGGCTGAACCTGCTGTTCAAGCAGGCGACACTTTGGAAAGTTTGTCACAAGTCAAAATTAGCACCAGTACACACCCAAAGGTCAATACTGAACAACAAGCACCATCTGTTACACCTGTTGAAGAGACCGTCTCTGTAGATCAGATTGATCAACCTGAACTTCCAACAGAAGTGCAGTAACATAAAAAAAGCGGGAAAATTTTCCCGCTCTTTTCAATCTTATTTAACCGATATGACGTTTTATCAGTCAAACAGACGGTCAAAGAAAGACTTTTTCTTCGGTGATGATTTGTGATCATCTCCATCCAGAGTTTCTTGCAACTCTTTTAACAACTCACGTTGACGTGCTGTTAAGTTGACTGGCGTTTCGATCACGATACGGCAGAGTAAGTCACCTTGCATACTGGTACGTACAGGTTTAACCCCTTTGCCACGTAAACGGAACATTTTACCCGTTTGTGTACCTTCAGGAATTTTCAAACTCACGCGACCTTCGAGTGTCGGGATTTCAATTTCTTTACCCAAAGCAGCATCTGCAATGCTTACAGGCACATCCATATACAGGTCTGCACCATCACGTTGGAAGATTTCGTGTTCACGCACGACCACTTCTACGTACAAGTCACCTGACTGACCGTCACGAATCGCTTCACCTTTACCCGTTAAACGAACGCGGTCACCATTGTCGACACCCGCAGGAATCGTCACTTCAAGGGTTTGTTGACGGTCTTTAACACCTGAACCATGACAAGTATTACATGGGTTTTTAATGATCTTGCCCTGACCACGACAAGTGCTACAAGTCTGCTGTACAGAGAAGAAACCTTGTTGCATGCGAACCTGACCTGCACCATGACAGGTTTTACAGGTTTCAACATCATTCGGGTTTTTAGAACCTTTGCCATCACACGTTTCACACGGTGCTGGTGCAGTAAAAGTAATGGTTTTCTTCACTCCTTTTACTGCTTCTTCCAAGGTCAGTTCCATTACATAACGTAAGTCAGAACCACGACGTGCACGCTGTTGACCACGACCGCCGCCGCCACCAAATGCGCCACCGAAAATATCACCAAATTGACTAAAGATATCTTCTGCGCTGAAACCACCACCGAAGCCACCGCCGCCGCCCATACCACCTTCAAAGGCTTGATGTCCCATACGGTCATACATGCTGCGCTTTTCGCTATCCGACAAAATTTCATAAGCTTCAGCAGCTTCTTTGAACTTCTCTTCAGCTTCGGCATTATCAGGGTTACGATCTGGATGATATTTCATCGCCAACTTACGGTAGGCTTTTTTAATTTCATCATCACTAGCGGTTTTAGCAACACCTAAAACCTCATAATAATCACGTTTAGCCATGTCTGGCGATGCTCCTCACGGAATTTATTTAATACTGGGCTGTGGTCTGAAATTGGGGGTCAAACCAAGTTTTACAAGGGGATGTTTGAAAAAAAATCAGTATGTTTAGAAAACAGCCTTATTTTTCAAAAATTTAGAGAAGCCTTTAAACCATGCATTTAAAAGAAAAAGAAATGCAATACAGCTAAAAACGACACCTGCAACAGTACATGCGGTGACCCACAATGCGCTATCCCAAGTGAAAAACATGAGCGGAATAAACCACAATGCTGCAAACAAAGCCAAGATGCTATAAATCACAATATTACGCATCACCCAAAGGGCTTGGGCTTGTAACCAGACCTCAGCGTGATCAATCTGCGTGACTTTCCGTGCATACCAATATGAAAATGCGCCACTAATCACAGTAAACAAAGCTAAAAACATGAAGACATAAGAAATCGCTATAGAGCGGCGATACTTGGTAATATTGTCTTGCATCATGCGTTTAACCCCATTTGCTACATCGTTCGTTTTGTAATGTGTAGCAAAAACTGCTTTATAAAAATGCCATAAATTTCAGGTGCTACTATATTGAAATTTTCAATGTTTCGCACCTGATATTGGCATAAATTTACAGCTTATGGCTAATTTTTTTTACTTTAAACCACTGCGCATACAAGGCAGGTAAAAAGAACAGGGTTAATAGCGTCGCTACAATCAATCCACCCATAATCGCAACAGCCATGGGACCAAAGAAAATACTTCTGGACAGTGGAATCATGGCAAGGACAGCCGCCAATGCCGTCAGCACAATCGGACGACAGCGTCGCACGGTTGCATCAATGATCGCATCCCATGTTTCATGCCCTGCTTGAATGTCTTGCTCAATCTGATCAATCAAGATCAACGAGTTACGCATAATCATCCCCGACAGGGCAATAGTGCCTAACATTGCAACAAAACCAAAGGGTTTATTGAACAGCAGCAAGAATAGCACCACACCAATTAAGCCTAAAGGTGCGGTAAGCAGTACAATTGTCGCACGCGACATACTGCGCAGTTGAATCATCAGCAAGGTCATGACCACGGCTAAGAACAAAGGCATGCCCGCTGCAACCGATTTACCACCACGTGCAGACTCTTCCACGGTACCACCCACTTCAACCAAATAACCATTTGGCAATTCTGCACGCAGCTGATCCATCTGTTCAGCCATTTCATCCACTACAGTGGCAGGCTGTAATTTGGTCCGAATATCTGCACGCACCGTAATGGTCGGTAAGCGGTTACGGTGCCAGATCAATCCATCTTCAAAACCATAATTAATTTTCGCAATTTGCGCGAGTGGCACTGTGCCACCACTTGAGGTTGGAATAGCCAGACTGGAAAGGGACTCTACTTCAGCCCGTTCCGCTTGGTCTCCGCGTAAGCGGATCTCAATCAGTTCTCGCTTTTCACGGTATTGGTTAATCGTGGCACCCGAAATAGAACTGTTCAAGAAATTGGCTAAATCTAAACTAGACACCCCCATTTGGCGGGCACGGTCTTGATCAATCTCTAAGCTAATCACCTTACTTGGCTCACCCCAGTCAAGGTGTACATTCGTTGTGTTCGGGTTTGTGCCAATCAGCGCAGCTACTTTGTCCGCCCATGCACGAACCTGTGTCAAATCTTCACCTGATACCCGATACTGGATTGGATAACCAACAGGTGGCCCATTTTCAAGCAGAGAAACACGAGTACGAACATCTGGCAGTAACTGACGGATTTGTGTATCTAAAGACTTGCGAATTTCATTTCGATCATCCAATGAAGAGGCCAAAACTACAAACTGTGCAAAACTTGCCTGTGGCAGTTGCTGATCGAGCGGTAAATAAAAGCGCGGTGAACCTGTGCCCACATAAGCCACATAGTTATCAATCCCCTTTTGCTTCGATAGGAACTGTTCGACCTTTTTCACTGCATTTTCAGTTGCGGTTAAAGATGCACCTTCCTCGAGTTTTAAATCGACCAAAATTTCTGCGCGATTCGAAGGCGGGAAGAATTGTTGTGGTACCAATTTAAACATGAGCACCGAGAGCACAAAGATCCCAACCGTTGTCGCAATGACCGTTTTTCGATAAGTCACACACAGATTGACCCAACGACGAAAACCTTGATAGAACTTGGTTTGATAGGGATCATGCTGCTCACCAGGATGATGCACCGTTGACTGTGGCTCAGGCTGCTTGCGCAATCGTGCCCACAACCGGCTATACCACGGTGCTTTTTGGATGAGATCCTTATTGAAATCAGGCAATAATTTGTCGCCCAAATAAGGTACAAACAATACAGCCGCAAACCACGACACAATTAAAGCAATGGTCACCACTTGGAAAATAGAACGCGTGTATTCACCTGTACTTGAGGCTGCTGTTGCAATTGGCAAAAAGCCCGCAGCGGTAATCAATGTTCCCGTCAGCATTGGGAAGGCCGTGGTTCGCCACGCATGCCCTGCGGCTTGTAGTCGACTATAGCCCTGCTCCATTTTAATGGCCATCATTTCGACTGCAATAATGGCATCATCAACCAACAGTCCCAGTGCTAAAATCAAAGCCCCCAACGAAATTTTATGCAAGCCAACATCAAAAATATTCATGCCTGCAAAGGTCATCGCTAAGACCAGTGGAATGGAGAATGCCACCACCAGCCCAGTACGGAAACCCAGTGAAAAGAAACTCACTAGCAGGACAATAATGACCGCTTCTGCAAGCACTTTCATAAATTCGTTGACACTGCGCTTCACCGCAACGGGCTGATCTGAAACTTTTTTCAACTCCATACCAAGGGGTAAGGTTTTTTGCAGATTAGAAAACTCAGTCTCTAGGTTTTTACCCAAAGCCAAGATGTCGCCACCTTTGCGCATCGAGACCGCAATTCCGATACCATTTTCGCCCATAAAACGCATACGGGGTTGAGCTGGCTCACTAAAGCCTCGATAGACATCAGCAACGTCACTAAGCTGGATGGTTTTTCCATTGACCAAGAGTGGCATACGTTGCAGTTCTGCAACGCTTTTAATCTGCCCTGTGACTCTCAGTTGAATGCGGTCAGACTTCGTTTCAAAGAAACCTGCACTGGCCATGGTATTTTGCTGTTGCAACGCTTGTTGAATAGCTGTGACGGGAATACCTAACTGCGCAGCTTTGGTGTTGGAAATTTCAATCCAAATTTTTTGGTCTTGTAAACCAACAAGGTTCACCTTAGCCACATCTTTGACACGTTGTAGTTGTAACTGCAAACGATCGGCATATTCTTTCATCACCGCATAGTCAAAGTCTTTACCAGTCAATACATAGATATTACCGAAAGTGTCACCAAACTCATCGTTAAAGAAAGGACCCTGAACACCATCTGGGAGTTCATGCTTAATATCATTGACTTTTTTACGAACATCATACCAAACATCAGGTATTTCACTCGAGCGCATGGCATCACGTGCTACAAAAGTGACCATGGACTCGCCAGGTCGTGAATACGCCATAATACGTTCGTATTTACCCGTGGTCATCAGTTCTTTTTCAATACGATCTGTGACTTGTTCCGATACCTCACGCGCAGTTGCACCAGGCCAGTATGTCTGCACTACCATGACTTTAAAGGTAAAAGGCGGGTCTTCACTTTGAGCAAGTTTGGAATAAGACACCACCCCAATGATCCCGAGTAACAACATAAAATAGAGGATCAAACCTTTATTTTTAAGTGCCCATTCGGACAGGTTGTAGTTCATGCTTAACTCCCTGCCGCAATCTGGACCGCTTTGTTATCACGGCTAATCGGTTTAATTTTCTGTTTTTCACGTAGTAAATGGACTCCGCCCACCACCACATAGTCTTTTGGCTGTAACCCTGAGCGAATAGTGACCGTATCGCGACCATACTCGCCAACAACCACAGGCACCTTACGAATACTGTTATCGCTGTTTACCACCCAGACATAGGCATTTTTCCCACTCGCTGAAACACTGGCTAACGGCACACTCAGCACATTACTCTCGGTGGAGCTAAAGAATACACGTGCACTTTGCCCCAACTGAATCGCATTTTGCCCTTCACGCAGCGCCACTTTGACACTAAAGGTTCGGGACTGATCGGCGGCAGGGGAAATTTCACGTACATAGGCTGCAAAACGCTGATCGGGCTGAGACCATAGCGTAACGACGGCATCCTGTCCCACTGTAATTTTAGGAATAGCTTGTTCAGGGACACCGATCACGACTTCGCGATCACCAGAAATCGCCAGTTGAAAAGCGGGCTGTCCTGCTGAAATCACTTGCCCAATTTCAATATTTCGCTCGGTAATCACGCCATTTTTATTGGCAATCAGTTGGTTATAGCTGGTTTGGTTTTGTGTAACATTAAAATTGGCTTGGGCTTGTTTTAAGCTCGACAGTGCTGCTTTATATTGATTTTCAACGCTGTCGTACTGTGAACGACTGACCGCATTACTGGGTAATAATTGCTTAAAACGGTTAAGTTCATCCTGTGCATTTTTCTCAGCCGCTTGTGCACTCTCGAGTTGGGCTTTGGCAGAATTTAACTGTAACTGAGCATCTTGCACATCTAAACGTGCTAAGACTTGTCCAACTTTGACTTGATCCCCCACATCGACCAATCGCTCTGTAACTTGCCCCCCAACACGAAACGACAGTGCGGTTTGTTGGCGGGCCTGTACTTCACCCGCATAACTTTTTTGTTCTAAATGAGTGGTATTCGGTTGGCTCACCATAACTAGAGGGATGGGTTCTGATTCAGCCGTGTCTTTGCTGCATCCCCACAAGGTGATACTACACACCACCATCATACTTGCCACAAGGGTCTGAATTCTGCTCATTGAAGTCTGCTCTTCTTCCAAAATCACCTGCTCATCAGGCACAATATCCAGATGCAACATGGTTATTTTTTAATTAATATACTGCATAGTACACTAATTAAAGATACACTAAGATGTAAATGACTTTTTGAACTTTTTTTTAGGATCACTTGTGCAAGCTTCAGCAGGACGTCCAAAGGATTTAGAAAAACGGCAACGGATTTTGAATGTTGCACGTCAGTTGTTTTTACAACATGGTTATCATGGCTCCAGTATGGATCAGATTGCCAAAGAAGCCCATGTCACTAAACTGACGGTATATAATCATTTTCAGGATAAAGCCAACCTGTTTAGTTGTGCCATAGAAGAAACCTGTGAAAAGCTGATGCTGGGTCGTTCATTTCAATTGCAATGTGCAGAAGACTTCCAACCTATGCTCAAACAAATCTGTACGCTGTCGATGTATATTATTAACCTGCCCGAAGCAATTAAACTGGAACATTTGTTATTACAACTAGCGGCAGAGCAAAATCCTCTTTTACATAACTTCTATAAAGCATCTCATCTTAAAATGCAGACTATTTGGGAGCAATTTTTTCATCAGGCCCAAACACTAGGCGTACTTCAGTTTGAACAAGTCAATGATGCCATCACCTTATTAATGTCTTTGCTCTTTGGTTATCGTCATCAAGAAATGCTATTGGGGATGAACGAAGTTCCTAGTGCAGAACAATGTGAACAAATCATTCAAGAAGCGATCAGCATTTTTTTATTCAGATACCCGATACAAAAACACGAAAAGCAAATAGAGTGACTTTGAATTTTTTAATAACAAATTCAGTGATTTGTCACTTATTCATGTGATTGAATCAATAGAGAGCAGCGATATAAGTCTTTCATTTGTTTCTAAATTCAGCAATTAATCCCCTACTTTTGTCTGCCCCTACTTGGATTGTCACCGAATCGGGGTATAGTCAAATTAAGAACAACGAGGGAATAATAATCATGATTCAACAAATTGATGCTCCACTACGTGAAGATGTCCGATTACTCGGCAACTTGTTGGGTGAAACCCTCAAGGAGCATGCTGGACAAGATTTGTTTAATCAGGTCGAGCAAATTCGTGCCTTATCCAAAGGTGCTCGCGACGGACAAGTTGAAGCTGAAAAACAGCTCGAACAACTTTTTTTAAGTCTTGAAGATGATGAAATTCTCCCACTGACTCGTGCTTTTACTCACTTTTTGAATTTTGCCAACATTGCTGAACAATATCACGTTGTACGTAGCCGTCGTCAAAGCGAATTTGATGTAAACACCCCGTCTCCCAATCCGCTCGACCACCTCTTTGAAAAATTCAAGAATAATGACATTCCCACTGATACGCTATTTCAGCAAATCTGTGATTTGAATATTGAACTGGTGCTGACTGCTCATCCAACAGAAGTCAGTCGCCGAACCCTGATCCAAAAATATGATGGTATCAATAACGCTCTCTTTAAAATGGATCAGCAGAAACTCACCCCACGTGAGCGCCAAACAGTCCTTGAAGATTTAAAACAATTGATCTGTTCGGCATGGCAGACCGATGAAATCCGTCAACATCGCCCAACCCCTGTGGATGAGGCAAAATGGGGCTTCACCACCATTGAGCAAACCTTATGGAATGCCGTACCGAAGTTCATGCGTGAACTGGACGACATGGTGATTGAGCACTGTGGGCAACGTCTGCCTCTCCATGTCGCACCTGTTCGTTTCGCTTCATGGATGGGCGGTGACCGTGACGGCAACCCAAATGTAACCCACAATATTACTCAAGAAGTCCTGTGGCTATCCCGTTGGAAAGCAGCTGATCTGTACTTACGTGACATTGAAGATTTACGTTGGGAACTCTCGATTCAAAGCTGTAGCGATGAACTGCGTCAAGCCTTGGGTCAAGACCATCCTGAACCGTACCGTGAATATTTACGCGATACTCGCGAACGGCTAAAAGCTACGCGCCATTGGTTAGCAGAAAAACTGCGCGGTGCCGATGCCGATGACAGCCGTGTCATTAAAGCTAAAGATGAACTGTTACAGCCTTTACTACTGTGTTATCGCTCTTTAATTGCCAGCAATCTACCTGAAATTGCCAATGGGAAACTGCTCGATTTTATCCATCGGGTGAACTGTTTCGGGATTGAACTGCTGAAATTGGACATTCGCCAAGAGTCAGGACGGCATCGCCAAGCGATTTCCGCGATTACTGAATATCTGGGTCTGGGTAATTTTGAAACGTGGACTGAACAAGCGCGCCAAAATTTTTTATTGCAGGAACTACAAAGCAAACGTCCGCTGTTGCCGAAACATTTAAATGAGCCTACACAAAGCTTAATTGAACAACCCGAAGTACAAGAAGTGTTTGCCACCATGCGCACTTTGGCAGCGCAGCCTCAAGAAAGTTTAGGTGCCTACATTATTTCGATGGCGGAGTACCCAAGTGATGTACTGGCGGTACTACTTTTGCAAAAAGAAGCAGGGATCCAACATCCGCTGCGTGTGGTGCCTTTGTTTGAAACATTAAAAGACTTAGATGGCGCCGCAAGCACGATGAATACCCTATTCAATATGCATTGGTATAAACAGCATATTCAGGGCAAGCATGAAGTGATGATTGGCTATTCGGACTCGGCAAAAGATGCAGGCTTTATGTCAGCCAATTGGGCACAGTACCGTGCGCAAGAAGAATTAACTGCGGTTGCGAAAAAGCATGACGTCCAACTGACCCTCTTCCACGGTCGTGGCGGTTCCATCAGTCGTGGCGGTGCACCAACACAACAAGCCCTGTTTTCACAGCCACCCGGCTCAATTTCAGGTGCCATCCGAGTCACTGAACAAGGCGAAATGATTCGCTTCAAGTTTGGCCTAGAAGGTATTGCACTACAAAACTTAGAGATTTATACCGCTGCTACTTTAGAAGCCACTTTACTTCCACCACCTGTTCCTAAACCTGAGTGGCGCGAGTTGATGCACAGCATGACCGATTTGTCGGTGCAGGTGTATCGCCAAACCGTGCGAGAAAACCCGCACTTCGTCAAGTATTTACGCACAGTCACCCCAGAGCTAGAGCTACAAATGTTGCCGCTTGGCTCACGTCCGGCAAAACGTAAAGTCAGTGGTGGCATTGAGTCTTTACGTGCCATTCCGTGGGTATTTGCGTGGACACAGATTCGTTTGATGCTACCAGCTTGGCTCGGTACAGGCGCTGCAATTAACCAAGTGATTGATCAAGGGCATAAAGCGACCTTGGATGAAATGCTGGCGACATGGCCGTATTTCCAAACCCTGATTGATATGTTGGAAATGGTGCTCTCAAAATCGGATGGTCATGTGGCGCTGTATTATGAATCACACCTGACCAATGATGAAGATTTGAAAGTGCTTGGGGAACATCTGCGTCAACGTTTAAAATATGCAGTGCAAACCCTGTTAGCACTTAAAGGTGAATCGAAACTACTGAGCAGTAACGAAGTTTTAGACCAGTCCATGCGTGTACGTAAGCCGTATTTATTGCCGCTACATTTGCTTCAGGCAGAGTTAATGAAACGTCGTCGCCGTTACTTAGAAAGTAGCCAAGAAACCAATACACCTGTAGACCATGCTCTGATGGTCAGTATTGCAGGCATTGCGGCTGGATTACGAAATACTGGTTAAAATTTTAAGCCTGTTTAATTTACAGCACATCACTATGGTGTGCTTTTTTATTGACCGCATGGTCAAACCTGTTAAAAAAATTTATCAATCTAATCATAATTATTTATGAATAAATAATTGGCAAAAATTACCAATTAAGCCTTGATTTATCGTTATTTTTAAAAATTAAAACTTTTACCATGCGGTAAAAAGTTCTGAAAAGTCATAAGATTAGTTTGAACAATTTTTTGTATCACTGATTAAATCTTCTAAAAAACAAGAGTATGATGTGCACAATTTATCTTTAGAGTGCTCAAAAAATGTCCAATTGGTTCCCCAAATGGCGCCCGTACGAAGGCAACATAGATGCACGCCCTGTTGGCACAAGTGAATATCTTCCAGCTTCACAAAGTGCAATTTTAGGTGTTCAGCATGCCTTTGCTATGTTTGGTGCAACAGTTCTTGCACCATTCTTAATGGGTTTCGATCCTAATCTTGCCATCTTAATGTCAGGGATTTGTACCATCTTGTTCTTTATTATGACGGGTGGTCGTGTTCCAAGTTATTTGGGTTCAAGTTTTGCCTTTATTGGCGTGGTGATCGCTGCAACGGGCTATACTGCATCGGGCACAGGCGCACTCAATCCAAATTTAGCCATGGCGGGTGGCGGGATCATCGCTTGTGGTCTACTTTATACATTGTTTGGCTTTATGGTTATGGCAACAGGTACCAAGTGGATTGAAAAACTGATGCCACCTGTAGTGACAGGTGCTGTAGTCATGATCATCGGTCTAAACCTTGCCCCTGTTACAGTCAAAGGCGTTGCTGGCAATACCTTTAATATGTGGATGGCACTGGTTACCGTGTTATGTATGGGCTCAATTGCAGTCTTTACTCGTGGCTTATTGCAACGCCTATTGTTATTAATTGGTCTGTTAATGTCTTATTTAGTCTACTTTATTGTGACCAATGTCATGGGCTATGGCACAGCGATTAATTTTGCCCCGATTCAACAAGCCGCTTGGTTTGGTTTACCGACTTTCCATGCACCTGAATTTAATGCCAATGCCATGATGATCATTGCACCGATTGCTTTGATATTGGTGGCGGAAAACTTAGGTCACATTAAAGCTGTAAGTGCGATGACAGGTGAAAATCTTGATCCACAGATTGGTAAAGCATTTGTTGCGGATGGTATTGCAACAACTTTAGCAGGGGGTGTAGGTGCTCCTGGCATGACCACCTATGGTGAAAACATCGGGGTCATGGCAGTCACACGAGTTTATTCGACCATCATTTTTGCCATCGCAGGTGTATTTGCCATTTTCTTGGGTCTGTCCCCAAAGTTTGGTGCGATTATCCATACCATTCCGACTGCAATTTTAACCGGTGCGTCGATTGTGGTCTTTGGCTTGATTACCATCGCGGGTGCAAAAATCTGGATTGAAAACAAAGTTGATTTCTCACAGAACAAAAACCTGATGGTGGCTGCGGTAACCATCATTTTAGGTACGGGTGATTTTGCCTTACAAGTTGGCAGTATTAACTTGGGTGGTATTGGTACTGCAACCTTTGCAGCTTTGTTCCTCAACTGGTTCTTCAGCTTAGGGCAAAAAGATTAATCGGCCTTATTTTTGAGTATTCGTTTTTGATCGCAGCCTTCGGGCTGCTTTTTTTTGGTCGGATGCGCTACCTTCAATTTCATATGCCACTCTGCTAAAGGGATGTCTCAAAACGCAAAAAGGACTAAGATAAAGCAACATTTTCCGCTTTGACCCTGCCATGCGCCTTGATTTTTTTGATCTGCAATTGTTTATCAATATCCTGAGTACAGGCAGTCTCACCAAAGGTGCGGAACGTTCCGCCATTTCTTTACAGGCCGCCAGTGAACGGATTAAAAAATTAGAACACCATTTTGAAGTCAGTCTATTTACCCGCCATGCAACAGGGGTAAAAGCGACCCTTGCTGGACAAACTTTTGCTGAACATGCACAACATTTGCTACAACAGCAGCAACAATTACAACAGGCTATGTTGCCCTTTGCCCACAGTGCAACGAGTAACATTATTCTGTGGTGCAACTCATCAGCGCAAAGTGAGTACTTACCCCATTTATTGCCACAGTATTTGATGGAAAATCCAAAACTTCATATCGAATTAAAGGAAGCTGAAACCAATGACATTATTCAGGCCCTCAGCATAGGCACGGCGAAGTTGGGACTGATTTCCAGTTTTTTCGATGCAGGACAACTTGAAACCCAAGAATTTGCTGACGATCCGTTGGTGCTGATCTGTCCAAATCAGCATGCACTTGCCACTGTGGTTCAACTGGAACTGGGTGAATTAGTGCAACATCCTTTTGTAGGCCTCATGCCATACCATTCCCTACAACAGTCAATCGAGGCTCAAGCCAAACGCTTAGGCTATGAGATTCACTATCGGCTACGGGTCCCGAACTTTGCCGCAATCGCACAAGTCGTTGCCAATGGCGTCGGCATTGCCATTATTCCCAAACGGGCAGCACAGCGTTTAAACGTGCAGTATGACTTTCAGCAGATTGAACTACTAGGCAAATGGGCCAACCGCAAGTTGCTGCTAGCGACACGGTATTTTGATCAGCTCCCCGCAGATTACCAACGCTTTAGTCAATTCCTCTTGAGCCAACATGATCAACTCATTGCGCATTAAAGCCAGCCCAATTGATGTAAAACCATATAACTGCCAAATAGCACTAAGCCCACAAAAAACACCTTACGAAAGGCTTGCTCAGGGATGCGGTAGCGAATTTTAGTGCCCAACCACATTCCGAGCAATGCAGGCAGTAGTGCGATCAACGACAATTGATAGTCAATTGGGGTATCTTCAACAGGATTCAGATGTAAATATGCAGCTAGACACAAAGTTGAAACGGTAAAGGCAAGGCCAAGCGATTGTACCAAATCATCCCGCTTTAAATGCAAAGACTGCAAATACGGCACCACAGGAATCACCACCACCCCTGTCGCGACTGTCAAAGCACCACCCAAATAGCCCATGATCGGCGATAGATATTTTTCATAGGGGGCTAAGTTGGGCATGTTTTTGGCAAACAAACCATATAGACCATAAATGGCCAGCATTCCGCCCAACAACGCTTCACTTTGAAATTCGCCATGTCCGAGCGTAGGAAAAACACTCCAAACTGAACCGATGATCATGCCCACCAACAAGGGCCAAAAGCGCTGTAGCAGTCGCAGTACACGCCCTTCTGCGAACAATTGCCAAACGTTCGTGACCATGGAAGGGATTATGAGCAAAGTTGCCGCTTGAAATGGGCTAATCACCAAAGATAAAAGTCCCATCGATACGGCGGGCAAGCCCAATCCAATGGTGCCTTTAATCATACCTGCGACAGCAAAAACAAAAATAACAAAAGCAAGCATGACGATTCTCTCTAAACACTTAGTGCCATGCTATAAAATTTGAATGCGGGGTCATATCACTGTTTTTAGAAGTAAGCCTCAATCAAAGATTGAGGCTTACTGGAAAGCATGCTCTGGACTCAACTGTTATTGAATCCAGATGTGATGCGCTGTGATTCTGCTTAGTATTTGAAATTTAGGCTGAAGCGGAAAGTACGTGGATCACCCCAATTCACCAATTGTGCATTTGGCGTGGTTCCGACTAAATACTCTTTATCAAACAGGTTTTTTACGCTGAATTTTGCGCCCCAATTTTTCGCTTCATAACCTGCACTGACATCGTAGAGTGTATAACTCGATAACGGTACATAATAAGTCCCGCGTTGCGCTGTACGCTCACCCTGATAAGTTGCAGCTGCACCAACATTCCAGCCCAGTTGATCACCACCAAAGAAATATTGAGTTGATAAAGAGGCCGCATTTTTAGGCACATGGTTAATTCGCTTGCCAATATCACTGCTGGTTTCACTTTCAGTAATTTTGGCTGTAGGAATATAACTATAGGTTGCGGTCAGGTTCCATTGATCAGTTAAAGCTGCTGATAACTCTGTTTCATAACCCTTGGTCTTTTGCTCGCCAATTTGTACAGAATAATCACCTGTTGTATCCGTCTCGGTTACGTTTTGACGGGTTAAATCATAATAAGCTACATAACCTTGCAGTCTTTGATTCAGCCCTTGGAACTTCACACCAACTTCATATTGTTCCCCTTCTTCTGGGTCCAGCAGCGTACCATCTGCACCAGCATCACTCACAGGAAAGAAAGAGGTTGCATAACTCACGTAAGGGGCAAACATATCATTAATCTGATACATCAAAGATGCATTACCCGTAAAGGCATTATCTGAATTTTTTAATTTCGTATCATTGAAAAGATCATCGACCTCTACTTGAGTCCAGTCATGACGACCTGATAAGCCCAAGATCCAATGATCATCAATTTTAAAATTATTACGTAGATATACACCCATATATTGGGTGTCGGTAATTTGGTGAGCAATTGTTGTTGTTGCTTTTGGAATTGCAGTGTAAACAGGATTATTGGCATTAAAAGATGACAAACTATTGCGACGGCGTTCATAGTCACTACGCTCATGCATCATATCTAAACCAATCATTAAATCATATTGGGTTTTGCCCCAGTCGAAATGACGTGACACATTATTATCTAATGCAAAATTTACATCATCTTTAATCTGTCTTTCCACCGTCCGTTTGATGGTGGGTAATGTGTTATTACTCCCCGCCAATACAGGATTATTATCTGCATCGGTTTTAGTGACTGCAAAATTTTGCTTAAAGGTCCAGCCATTATCAAAATAATGTGCATAGTTCGAACCTAAGCGCAAAACATCAACCGTATTGCTTAAATTCGGCGCGCCAAAAAACAAACTCTGTGAGTAATTTTTATAAGCACCATTACTATAAGGAATCCCTTGCTGACGAATAAAATCACGATGTTGATAGCTCGCTATCACAGACAACTCATCTTTTTCGCCTAAATCAAAATTATAAGAGGGCGCAATATAATAATTTTTATAATAAACATAATCTGTTGGATCATCCTGATCAGAGGCATGACCCACTACACGAAACGCACCCTTTTCGCTGTCATTTGGTGCATAGTTAATGTCAAATGTTCCATCAATCAAAGCATTACTACCATAGCTTACACTGCCACGATAAGAAGTCTTTGCCTCAGGACGCTTAGTGGTTAAATTGACTAAACCACCTGGTAAGGCAAAGCCAAAACCTGTCGATGTTGGCCCTTTCACCACTTCAATCGACTGCAAGCCAGTGATGTCTTCTGAACGTAGGGCATTATCCGAAGTTTGAATACGCAAGCCATCGACATAAGTCTGCGCGCTGGAAACTTGTCCACGAATAATAAAGTCATCCCAGCCACGACGCCCATACTGTCCTGCAGTGACCCCTGCTACACCCTGCAAGGCTTCAGACAGTGTTTTCGCTTGTTTTTGTTCGAGTTGTTTTGCACTAATCACGCTGATTGATTGTGCCGTTTCAAAAAGTGGGGCATCTGAACGCAAAACAGCTGATGCAGTTTTTGCCGCATACGCGTCTTTCGCATCTTGTTTTTGAGCTTCAAATTGTAAAGTGGGCAAAACCTTCGATGATGTCGTTTCCTCTACCTCGCTCTGAGCAAAGGTCGGCGTGGTCATTACAGCAAGAATGGACAAACTCAGATAAGAAATATGAAAACGCATAGCATCAATCAACAAACAGAAAGAATCTCAATTATAATCATTTTCATTTGTAAACATATTAATTAATAGAATTTAACAATGATTTAAACTGTTAACACTCATTAAATTTATAAATAAGAATTCAAGTGCCTGAAAAATAATGATCCAGATTAAGCATGTTGCTTATATCGTAGGGGCCTTGCCTTCACACAGATTAAACAAGCATGCCCTCAAGACAACTGAAAACGTTTTCAGCATTAGCAAACTAAGTATTTATTTTTAAGATAAATTTTATCATGCAGGTTCAAGCGCACTTTGAACCCAACTTAAACACAATAAACCGTTTAACCTTGCTGTTCATCAGCACTATCTGCTTTGTACTGGTCTTCCAGTACGTTACTGAAAATACTTTCAATCATCCAAACCCGATACAGACTATTAAAGACATAGCTCTGACCATCAACACGCAGTTCAAGCACGGGAAAATCGGGTTGAGACTTCATTTCACACAAGATATCGTTTTCTTTGAGCTTGGTCTCTACATTGTCAACACTCAACGCTGTAATATCGAGCTCCTGCATCAAATGATCAAAATGTGCTTTATAAGATAAATCCTTACCTTGAGTCCAAACCGTTTTCAATATCCGATACATGGCATCAATACGTTGCTCTTCGGGCACACTATAAAATAACTGTGCCATCGCCAAAGTTGCCACTTGGGTCGGGCGACAAAACGGCGTGAACTGTACTTCTGTTCGCTTAGACAACCGCGTTGCCAAACTCCAGTCAAACCAGTCTCGACCATGATAACTCAGTGGGTAAACATTAAGCTGAATATTATAATAATCTGCCAGCTCTTCTTTGATATAAGCTAACAATAACCATGAAATCGGATCTTCAAGTGCAACGTATAAATCCAACTCAGGATCAAGTGCCTGAATTTCATTTAACTCTTCCGCATCACTAATCAAATGCTCACGCCAATCTATATGATTGATTAAGAAAATCGGATTATCGGTAAATAGTTTTTGTTGTTTTAAACGACGGGTTAAACGTAGTAGATCATCAACAGCATGATATTGGCGGTCACCGAGTTGAAAGTAGCTCGCCAGTACCACATCATCATTAAAAATACGTTCTGGAAAGTTTTGCTCCTGATGATGACGACTGGCCATCGCATATAAAGTCCGCAGTTTCCCCTCTTGCTTTTGCCATAACATATGAAACACGTCTTCGAGCAAATACAAAAAGTCCTGCCCACGTAGCGGCGTAAGTCGCAAAATAGTTTCTGCTTGGCTTAATGCCTCTATACTGGGTTGCTCCGGGGTTTCATGAAAGCTAAAACGGTGCTGACGCGACAGAATTTTGGCATCATTTAAACAATAGGTCTGCCATTCCAATGCCGACATCTGATTTGGCGGTTCAGCAGCCTGACGAGAAATGACCACCGTCAATGGTTTTAGTTCATCCGCTAAAATTTCTTCAATTTGGGGTAACTGCTGAACGGCTAAATAGCTGTATACATCGTCGAGGCGTAAATGAATACTCAAGCCTTGTTCTGTAGATACGACCGTTTGACGAATCGGTTTTTGGTAAAACCAACGCGATCGAATCGGATCGAACCATCGACGCAACAGTGACATGAGCAAAGCCTCTACATTAAACCCTTGAAAGTACTACAAGGGTTTATATCAATTCACAGCAAAATGATCAATTAGACATCTAAATTTAGATCAGTTACCGCGCCTTTTTCTGCGCCAGTGGTCAGTTTTGCAAACTTGGCCAAGGCCCCATAACGATAATTCGGATGCGGTTTCACCCAAGCCGCTTGACGCGCAGCGATCTCATCTGCCGAAACATGCCACGTCATTTCGCGGGTTTCTGCATTAATCGAGATTTTATCGCCATTTTGCACCAAACCAATTGGCCCACCTTCATAGGCTTCTGGGGTTACATGACCAATGACAAAACCATGACTGCCGCCAGAGAAACGACCATCGGTGATCAGGGCCACAGATTTACCGAGACCTTTACCAATAATCGCTGAGGTCGGTTTCAGCATTTCTGGCATACCCGGCCCACCTTTAGGCCCTTCTCCACGAATCACCACCACTTCACCCGCTTGGACTTCGCCGTCTAAAATGCCGCGCATCGCGCCAATTTCACCCTCAAAGACACGCGCTGGCCCTTCAAAGTACAGGCCTTCTTTACCCGTGATTTTAGCCACAGCACCTGTTGGAGATAGGTTACCTTTAAGCACCACCAAGTGAGAGTCTTTTTTAATAGGCGCGTCGAAGGGTAAAATAATCTGCTGACCTTCAGGGTAATCTTCCACCTCCGCCAAATTTTCTGCCAAGGTCTTGCCCGTTACCGTTAAACATGAACCATCGAGCATGCCAGCATCCAGCATGCGTTTCATCAACGGTTGAATGCCCCCAATCGCAATCAGCTCAGACATCAAATATTTACCAGATGGGCGCACATCGGCCACTACGGGAATATCTTGCCCGATACGGACAAAATCATCCAAACTCAGTTCAACCCCAGCAGTATGTGCCATTGCCAGTAAGTGCAGCACGCCATTGGTCGACCCCCCCAAGGCAATCAGCACTTTAATCGAGTTTTCAAATGCAGCTTTGGTCATGATATCGCGTGGTTTCAAATCTAAGCGCAGCAAATTCATCACCGCTTCACCTGCTTTTTGACAGTCGATCCTTTTGTCATCTGAAACCGCTTCTTGTGCAGAGGAACCCGGCAAACTCATGCCCAAGGCTTCAATCGCAGAAGCCATCGAGTTTGCAGTGTACATACCGCCACATGATCCTGGCCCCGGCAGCGCCACTTCTTCAATCTGTTTGACTTGAATGGCACTGATTTCACCTTTGGCGTGCTGACCCACTGCTTCAAAGACAGAAATCATGTCAGTATGCCCTGCGCCCGGCTTGATTGTCCCACCATAAACAAACAAACCTGGACGATTTAAACGGGCTAAGCCCATAATACAACCCGGCATATTTTTGTCACAACCACCAATGGCAATCACCCCATCATAGGCTTGACACCCCACCACAGCTTCTATCGAATCAGCAATAATTTCACGGCTCAGCAATGAATACTTCATGCCTTCGGTGCCGTTAGAAATACCATCTGAAATGGTGATGGTATTAAAAATAATGCCTTTGCCGCCAGCTTGATTGACCCCTTTCTCAGCCTCACGCGCCAGTTCATTAATATGCATATTACACGGCGTGACATTGGCCCACGTAGACGCAATACCGACAAAGGGACGGGTAAAGTCGGAATCTTTAAAGCCTGTTGCACGCATCATGGAACGTGCAGGCGCATTTTCAATGCCCTCATAAACAGGAGCTGAATGTTCGCGGATATTGTCTTTACTCATTGTATTTGTCCTTAGCGATGGCTGCGTATTGCTCTACAGTCTTGGCAATTTTTTCTGTTTTTATTGTATAGAAAGCAGGCTACACATGAAAGCGACTCGCTAGGTATTACATGAACCCATTTATTGTTGTTTTACACAAATCAAGTCACATGATGAAGCGACATGGATGTCGCTGTTTCACTGTATGGCAGGGATGCCATACAGTGAAACAAAGGCATTTTGTTACTTTTGTGCCGTCAAAAGTAAAACCTCGTCTACGCAATAAAAGTGCAAATCGTAATGTAAAATGCGACTGTACTATTTTCATCAATCAATAAAAAAGCACCCCAAATGGAGTGCTCTTTTTAATCAGTCAAAGACTAGCGATTAAATTTCACGAACCGCACCTTTAGACGCACTGGTGGTATGCATCGCATAAGCTTTTAAGGCTTTAGAGACTTTACGTGGACGCTGTTCAGCAGGTTGCCAGCCTTTAGCTTCTTGCACTTCACGGCGCGTAGCCATGGTTGCCTCATCCACAGCTAAGTGAATGGTACGGTTTGGAATATCAATCTCGATACGGTCGCCATCTTCAACCAAGCCAATCGCACCGCCTTCAGCTGCTTCAGGAGACACGTGACCAATAGATAGACCCGATGACCCACCTGAGAAACGACCATCGGTAAGTAAAGCACAATCCTTACCAAGCCCTTTCGACTTTAAGTAACTGGTTGGATACAACATTTCCTGCATGCCCGGACCACCACGTGGACCTTCGTAACGAATCACTACCACATCGCCAGCAGTGATTTTTCCACCGAGAATCGCTTCTACCGCAGCATCTTGGCTTTCAAAAACACGTGCGGTGCCGTTGAATTTCAAAATGGAATCATCCACACCTGCTGTTTTGACAATACAGCCTTCAAGTGCAATATTTCCATACAGGACAGCCAAACCACCATCTTGAGAAAAAGCATGTTCCACATTACGAATGACGCCATTGTCACGGTCACCATCTAAACGAGAGTAGTAACGGTCTTGTGAAAATGCCGTTTGCGTCGGTACACCGCCCGGTGCTGAACGGAAGAATTGATACACTTCTTCATCTTCCGTACGGATGATGTCCCACTTATCCAAAGCATCTTTTAGCGTTTTTTCATGAACGGTCGGTACAGATGTATCCAACAATCCTGCACGATCTAATTCGCCCAAAATCGACATGATGCCACCTGCACGGTGTACATCTTCCATGTGTACATCTTGTTTTGCAGGGGCAACTTTACACAGTACAGGCACTTTACGTGACAGACGGTCAATATCTGTCATGGTAAAATCAACTTCTGCTTCATTCGCAGCGGCCAATAAGTGAAGAACGGTATTGGTTGAACCACCCATTGAAATATCAAGGGTCATGGCATTTTCAAAGGCAGCTTTAGTCGCAATTGAGCGTGGCAATAAGCTGTAATCATTTTGTTCGTAATGACGTTTGGTGATTTCAACAATCAACTGACCCGCTTTTTCAAATAATTTTTTACGATTCGCATGGGTTGCTAAAGTTGAACCATTGCCTGGAAGTGATAGACCCAAAGCTTCAGTTAAACAGTTCATTGAGTTTGCAGTGAACATGCCTGAACATGAACCACAGGTCGGACATGCTGAACGTTCATACTCAGCTACTTCTTCATCAGTAAAGCTGTCATCTGCTGCGACAATCATGGCATCGACAAGGTCAATCGCGTGTTCATTGCCACGAATTTTCACTTTACCCGCTTCCATTGGTCCGCCAGAGACGAAAACCACAGGAATATTTAGGCGCATAGACGCCATCAACATGCCCGGGGTGATTTTGTCACAGTTTGAAATGCACACCATGGCATCAGCGCAGTGTGCATTCACCATGTATTCCACCGAGTCTGCGATTAAGTCACGTGAAGGCAATGAATACAACATGCCGTCGTGTCCCATCGCAATCCCATCATCGACCGCAATGGTATTAAATTCTTTGGCTACACCACCTGACGCTTCAATTTGACGAGCCACCAGTTGACCTAAGTCTTTAAGATGAACGTGACCTGGTACAAATTGAGTGAATGAGTTAACCACTGCAATAATCGGCTTACCAAAGTCTTCGTCTTTCATCCCCGTTGCGCGCCATAAGCCACGCGCACCCGCCATATTTCTTCCGTGTGTCGATGTTTTTGAACGATAGTCAGGCATTATATTTTCCAACAAAGTGTGCTTGAGATGAATGTGCACATTCACTCTGGCTAAAATCTGAGTTCGATGAGTGTCAAGCAGTTAAACATAGCATCTCCGTATTCTTTCCCAATATCGTTTCTAGGCATCTCGACCGAAAACAGATCAGGCATCTAGGCTAGACACTACATTTTAACCAATGAGTTGACATTCAATTGCATATTGAAGCTACTATAACCCGTTCACTGACCTTTCAATACAAAACTTCTATGAATAATTTTTAAATTTTGCATGAGTTTTATTTATATAAAATGCAAATCCCCCCTTGATCTGTGCCGAATACCCGCAACTTTTTTCTTCATAAAAATATTAATACATCATTCATTTAGACGGTCTTAGTCAGCTTTTTATAATGGTAAAATCAGTAACTGCTCCAGTTTTGTTATAATTGATCTAATCTTGTCATTTTTTTCGAGTCTTTATTGAAAATCATCTTCGCAGGCACGCCCGAATTTGCGGCTGTAGCCTTAGACGCGTTGCTAAAAACAGAACATGAGATTGTCGCGGTCTATACACAACCTGACCGTAAAGCAGGTCGTGGGCAAAAACTGACTGCCTCAGCCGTGAAGCAGCTGGCTTTAGCGCATCAAATTCCTGTCTATCAACCACTGCACTTTAAGTCTTCAACGGAAGAGGGTTTGGCGGCTCAGGCTGAACTCAAAGCCTTAAATGCCGATGTGATGGTCGTAGCTGCCTATGGTCTTATTTTGCCACAAGTGGTTTTAGATACGCCTAAATATGGTTGTCTCAATATTCACGGTTCGCTCCTGCCGCGCTGGCGCGGTGCTGCCCCGATTCAACGCGCAATTTCTACTGGAGATGCAGAAACTGGGGTCACCATTATGAAAATGGCGGCAGGATTGGATACTGGCGATATGATGTATAAAACCTACTGCTCAATTGAAGCCACAGATACATCTGCAAGCTTGCATGACAAATTGGCGATTCAAGGGGCAGAAGCTATCGTTAAAGTGTTGGCCTCTGAAAGCACATTACAGCACCATTTAGAGCAACGTGAAGTACAAGACGAAGCGTTAACAGTTTATGCGCATAAGTTGTCAAAAGCAGAAGCGCATATTGATTGGTCATTAACTGCAGCGCAAGTCGACCGTAATATTCGTGCCTTTAACCCATGGCCTGTGGCATTTATTGCACTGGATGAAAATAATAATTTACGCGTTTGGGGTTCAGTACTGTCTACAGAAAACCCCCAAAACCAAACCGCTGGCAGTATTTTAGCCATCGACAAACAAGGCGTGCATGTCGTGTGTGGAGATGGACGAGCGGTGTGTTTAACCGCACTACAATGGCCAGGGGGTAAAACGCTTAACCCTGTACAAATCCAGCAAACTCAAAAATTACAGGTAGGACAAGTTTTCGCATGAGTAAAATTGAACCCGGCACGTCTCACCTAAACCTACGTGCGCAAGTGATTCGCACACTTTTAGCTGTACAACAAGGTCAGTCTTTAGCAAGCGTGCTTCCTCAGCATTTGCTTAAAGTCGCCGATCGTGATCGCGCACTTTTTCATGAGTTAGTTCTCGGAACATTGCGCCAATGGTACGGCTTAAAAAGTATTACTTTGCCACTCTTGGTCAAACCGCTGAACAATGAAACAGTTGAAACCTGCCTCTATGTAGGCCTGTATCAGATTTTATGCACCCGTGTTGCAGACCATGCAGCAATTTCAGAAACGGTGACTGCAGTCAAACAGCTCGGCTATCAAGCCTTAAGTGGTGTTGTCAATGCAATTCTTCGCCGTGTTTCACGTGAAACATCTGAATTTCAACACAGCTTAGAACAAGCACATGGCTTACCTAGCTGGCTATTTAAGCGCCTGAAAAAAGATTGGGGCGTCGACACACTTGAACAGCTTTGCCGTGACTTAAAAGGTGTTGCACCTCTAACCTTACGCACCAATGAGCGCGTGGTCAGCCGTGAAGAATACCTCGAAATTTTGACTGAAGAAGATATTGATGCTCATGCCTGTCAGCTGTCTGAAGTAGGGATTGTTTTAGAACAAGCTGTACAGATTCCTGCACTCCCAGGATTTGAGCATGGTGGCTTTTCCGTTCAAGACGAACATGCGCAGCTCTGTGCAACGCTTTTGCCCAACTTAGCTGACAAATTCGTCGTTGATGCTTGTGCAGCACCTGGTGGCAAAACAGCACACTTACTGGAAAAATATACACCGAAGAAACTCATCGCACTTGATCAGGATGCTAAACGGTTAGTCCGTGTGGCTGAAAACCTAGAACGGCTTGAGCTCAACCAATTCACCGAGGTTGAAATTCTCGCGGCCGACGCAACGACTTGGGAAACATCTGAACCTGTAGATTGCATCGTTTTAGATGCTCCATGTTCAGCCATTGGAGTGATGCGTCGCCATCCTGATATTCGTTTACTGCGCCAATCTACCGACATCCAGCAAACGGTTGAACTACAACAGCAGATCTTGGAACAGATGTGGAAACAGCTGAAAGTTGGTGGCACCTTGTTGTATATCACCTGTTCAATTTTAAAAGCTGAAAATGAACAGCAGATGCAACATTTCTTCGCACAACATGCAGATGCCACAGAAGTGAAAATTCACGCAGATTGGGGTATTGAGCAGATTCACGGTCGTCAGCTTTTCCCGACACCTGACCATGGTGATGGTTTTTATTATTGCCGTATTGAAAAGATTTAAATAAAAAAGGAGCCAAAATGGCTCCTTTTTTATTGTGATAAAATGCAAATCCCCATACCAATATGCACCGCAATCTTCGCGTTTTGTCTTGTTATAATACCGACCAAACTTAAAGCGTACCGCAGTTCTCAGACAAATAGATCGCTTGATCCATCAGACGCTCTGCTGAGGCAAAAATCTCACGCGAATGACGCCAACCCAATTGACGGTACTCAGCAGCCGCCCAAACCAAATTCACTTCCGCTTGTGCCAGTTCTTTATAGGCACACTGAAACCCCGTTTGTACTTTGATACGTTCAGCGCGCGTCCATAAATCATGACGCATGACTTGGGAAAACGGCAGTATTGCTGTTTCTACACTTAAATTTGCACGCGGATCTGCATATAAGATGTCTAAGACCTGTTGGTAAATCAATTCAATATTTTGACGTTTCGCTTTTGCACTATAGGCATGGTCAGCATAGCTCAGCCACGCTCGCGCTTTTTCTAACTGATATTTTTCTTTTATATCCGTTGCTTGCCCAAATGCACTTTGTAATTCTACATGCACCTGCTGCTGCGAAGCCTGATAGGTTGAAGGATCTGGGGCTTCGCTAGCATGTGTCAGCACAACACCCACTGCTGTCAGCCATAACAGATGCTTAGTCGCGACTCTCAACATTATTTTGGCTCCAAAGCTTTATTGACTGAGGTTTTATTTTTATTAAATAAGTTTTCGTCAAACTTGAAGCGGAAGCGGAAATATGCGCCATCCATCGTTGTATCACTATCAATTAAATCTTTATCTTGATAGCCAACAAAGTTATACCCCCCAGAAACCCAAAGATTCGCTGCCAGTAGATAACCGACTTCCACTCCAGCCATATATTTGGTTCCATCCGAAACACTATTCCACATTACTCCAGCATTGACACCTGCATCCCAACGCTCATTAATGTCATACATAAACCGGCTGTTGAGCATTTGCGTCATACCACTGGTTTGTAGAAGATCATAGGTTTCATCGAGGTATTTAACAGCATATTGCCCTGATAAATGAATAGAACGTGTTGGGTGATAATTCATATGATGAGACATGATATAAACATTACGTTCATACGGATCATCAAGCGTTGTTTCATTCTTTTCATAGCGATATTCAATTTTGCTCAATGAGTCAAAACGATTGGTCGCCAAATCACGATATGCAGCACCAACCTGAACACGATCAATGATGCGATCGCCAGAGTCCGCAGACTTATTGTCGGTAATGTTCAGTACATTCTTAGCCAATAAAGTCACTTCGTCTGAATACTTGTACGCGGTACCTAAAGTATTTAAATAACTATCACTTTGATTCGACCAACGCCCTTCTATGCGTGCCACATTTTTCCAGCGTGGATTAGACAGATGTTCAAAGCCGAAGGTTGCCGCAGTTGACTCTAAAGAATTTTTATTTTCACCCTCAAACACTTTCACTTTTTCAAAGCTGGTATTAAAGAATAGGCCTTCTTTGAGCTGCCAACGGTTACGCACCCCCATCGCGGCTTCAGCTTCACGTGCACTCATACCATCACGTACACGGTATTCACTGAATACTGAGCCATCACGCATGTATTCGCTGTCTAAACCAAAAACAGTCGTATTACGTTTTTGCGTGTCATTGAGTTCGTATAATCCACCAATACTTGAAATGAACTCATGGCGCGCATAGGCATGAATATTTTTATAGACTTGAGCATCACCACCAACAGCAAATACACGGCGGTCACTATCAGCGATATCTTGCTCATATTCTAAGAAAGCACTTGAGCCATCAAAAGGGAGCGCTGTTTTCAATTTAGCGCGAACCGTGGTGCCGTCATACGGCGTTTCAACACTTTGCGTTGAAGCACTCGCTGCACTCGCCGATTCGTTATAATACCGTGTACCCAGTTCCAAGCTCACTATGCGGTTAATTGCTTTTTCAATTGACGCACTGACGCCATAACGAATACCTTCGTTGGCAATATCTTCAGTCCGTACTGCTTCAACACGTAAAATCCCAAATTGATCTAAACGTGCATTCAGTTTCACTGCGCTTTCTTTGCGTCCTGAACTAATCGAAGATGCGGCGTTACGGAAGTTTTCATCCGCCTGTTGATGGTAAGCCCGTAAATCAACCTTGTCATTTTTGTAATCAAGTTCAACGCGAGCTGCGGTGCCATCGCCAGATTTGTCTGTACTATTTGATGCATTCACATCGGTTAATTGATCAAGGTTTAACGCATCGTGATCAGAGTAGGCATATTCCGCAATGAGTTTAGTTTTATCATTCCAACGAATCACGGTATTGGCACTGGCAATTTTCTCTTGATCCATTGGATCATCATTTTGCACATAAGAACCACCCACCGTCACTTTATCATTCAGCTTATAACGACCATTCACACCTGCAACTGTATATTCTTTACCACCTTGGTCAGACTCAACCGTGATACGTAAATAAACAGGGTTCAGGTTCTCATCAATGCTGCTTAAAGGTGAAGTCAGGTAAATACTGTTGGTATAGGTATCAACTTCATAGTCACTAAAACGGGTTAATGTGCGCTGTGAAATAATCAAGCCAGGATTGTTACGATCACGGACTATCACTTCCACTTTTTCACTATTTTCTAAAATATCATCACTATCTATACCCAAAGAGTACGGACCAGAAACCCCCATTGCGCGCAATTCATTCACGATTTGCGTTGCATTGGTACGAGCTGCAAAACCAGAAACTTGGTAACGCTCCCCTTCAGCAGTAGACTTCAGACCTGTCAATGAACGGCTATACTGACCCAATGAAAGCCCTTCATCGTTTTCTGTACGTGTAACATAGTCACCATACATCGCATAAGAGCGGCCTTTATCTACACGGACATAAAGTTTACTGGTAGATTGCGCATCAAAACCTTTGGCAGATGCATCACCATACACGGGATAATATTCATCTGGACGAATATCACGAAATAAGCGCTGATTATTTTCTTTGCTTGAGTCATAAGCCAAAGTCAGTAAATAATCCCCACGCACTTTTCCTTTCAGGAACAATGCGGCGCGACCACGAATGGCCGTTTCACCATCGCCTGAACTGGATAAATCATTCAGTTCTTCTTCAAAGCCATCTTGAGTCGAGCTTTTCGACAGATTTTTTGGGTCGAACTTATTCAGTGCAAATGAACCTTCGATAATCCCGGCAACTAACATTGGACGCAGTTCCGCCAAGAAATGTACAGGTACAGTCTGTTCATAAATACCACTACGAATACGTAGCACACCTGAACCCGCTTCCAATGGCGCGAGTACTGGAACAACAATAGAACCGCCTTCTGCAAAAACTTGAATACCCGGTTTATCAGGGTCTAAATCTTTGAGCTGAATCGTGCCTACCGATGTTTCTATAGTGATAGGGGTACGCGTTGCAACAGGCGTGCCATTACGATCCAGAATCTTCACTACAACTTGATAAACGTCCTTACCATTGGCATAGACCACTTGCTCTACAGACTGTGTGGCCAATTGGCTCATTGCATCGGGTGCAATCACAGTCAATTGCTGTTGGTCACGTAAATTGCCAAAGCTGTCGTACTGACGCACAGAAACCGTATTTTTTCCTGCCGTAAGTGGCACACCAATAAAATCTAAACCCGCAACGCCATGCTCTTGATAGGTGGCTTTTTTACCAATGCGTTTTTCCGAAATTTGCTCGTCATTGACAAACAAACGGATATCCGTACCTAAAGCCCCTTTCACCTGAATGGTGGCTTGTTGGGCTGGCAAGACTTGTTGTTCTTTTAGATTCAAAATGGCAAGTTGGTTCGATTCAGAACGTTGTAATTCCTGTTCTAAATCTAAAATTACGGGCGCTTTAACTGGTTCAAGCTGAACCGTTTTCACATCTTTAATCTGTTCTTTTTTATATTCAATATTACAGTTTGCCGAAGCTCCAGAAGCACTAATACAACCACTTGCAGGTTGACCTTGAACATCGGTCACATAACTACTGAGCGGATCTACCGTTAAGTCCTGACGTAAAGTTTGTTCAAGTGCATCCAGTTGCGCATCAATTTTGCTACGGCGTGCCTCAATTTGTGTAGCCAAAGCTTGGCTACATTCACCCGCAGTATCCGCAATCGCAAAATCGGCACGGTGTAATTCGCCACGTTTTAAATCGACAAAACGGCTGGCAGGATCACCGGCTTGACGGTTACTAATCAGTACCAATTCAGCATTATTCGGTAAAGTGGTATTGTCGACTTTCAGCACATGCGTAATGGGCTTAATGCCATAGAAGTTATATTTCCCTTCACGATCAGTGACCACAAAGTTCCCATCTTCCATGTAAATACGAACGCCCGGTACACCTAGCTCACCTGCATCTTGCACACCGTTGCGGTTACAGTCAGTAAAGACTTTACCCACCACAAAACCATCTGGACTAAATACTCCAGGCGTAACCTTAACCGCCGCACGTGCTTCATTTGAAGTCGTATTTTTATTGTCCTGCGCATAAACACGGTTAATCCCATCGCCACTTAAAGCATTTGGGCCAATGTATACACGGTATTGAATCTTCGCTTCTTGTTTCGGTGTCAGTGTCCCTAAACCTAAAGTTAAATAAGGACCTTTGCCACCCTGTGGGTCGTTACTCTTTTGACCATTGACACGCGTAGTGCCTGATACATACACAAAGCCACGTGGCAGAGTATCTTTCATATCGACATCATATAGCGTTGAGTCACCCATATTGGCAACCGTTACCATATAATCTTTAAAGTCACCAATTTCAGCCGTTTTATCGCCCACCACTTCTTTCTTGATGACCAGTTTGTCATTAATTGGCGTCACAATATCAACAGGGTCAATTGGGATATCAATATTAAGTGCCGCATCACCCGTTTTTAAGGTGAAGTTTCCGCCATAAGACCATGATGCATCAACTACGCGATTGTTAAAATTGTTATATACCGTTTTATCGCTGGTAAATTTATAGCTGGTTCCACCCGCAATCGTTGAAGTGTCGATATATAAACTATAAGTACCATTCTCGACATAAGGATAAACAAACTCACCATCGCTATTGGTGACTTGCGTTGCAGGAATAGCAACTTTGTCCCCTGTCGTTTCATCTAGTTTATAAGCGACATTGTCAGCAGGCTTACCATTGGCATCCAATAATGTCACGGTTGCACCCGCAACAGGTTGATTGGTTTTCGCGTCAAAAACCACACCATATGGATCAATCAACACATTGGTATCGACATCACTGATGCTGGCCGTAGAATTACCATTTTCATCTAAACAATCAGTTAAACTCACCAGCACTTGATCGCGCTTAACCGTCTGTAAAATTTGGTCATTTTGTATTGCAGTTGCAGATTCCTGCGTTGCTAAAGAGAACCGAAATATGCCTGTATTGATACCTGTTTCAATACCTTGTACGTATTCAATATCACCCGTTTTCGTCGACTGAACTTTAATTTTAACTTTATCGGCACTGCTACGTGTTGCATTACACATGGCACTATTTGCTGCGATATACAACGGCTTGCTTAAACTACCTGTTGCTAAAATACTGGAATAATCTTTGCTGTTATTACTGATGGAAGAACTTCCCCCCACAGTCGTCACGACTTCATTCGACAGCGTTTTTTTAATATTTGAAACTAAGCCATGCTCGACACTAAAGATATTGGAAATCGAGGTACGACTAATATTCGAGTTCATGGTCACAACCAATTCGACACTTTCAGTCGCATTGGCTGCTAAAGCCTGCGGATAAGCCACCACCAAGGTATTGATGAGTGATTTATCGTTCGGAATCTGCTGGGTAAATTTATCTTGCCCTAATGGATATAAAATCAAGGCATTGGAATTATTTGCTTTTGCCGATTTAAACGTGGTGTTGGCAGGTAAATCATCTAATAACACCACTGCATTGATGGTCTGTCCATCGACCTCAATCGGTTTTGTACCCGAATTACGTGCAGAGGTATTTTTAATATTTAAGGTATAAGTTAAATCGTAAGACTGCCCAGCTTGTGGTTCAAAACTGCTTTTATTTACAGATTTGGTTGCAATGAGCTGTGGCAAGAAACTCACCAATCCATTCACTGCATCAGCAACTACTGTAGGCTCTTGAATGACATAAGCACGAAGTGGCAGATCAACGTTTTGACTGTCTTTTAAACTAGTTGATGAGTCTGCAACGACCCATAAGTCAACTTTTTGACCACTTTCTAAAGTGAGATGCCCCGTTACCAATAAGTCTGAACGATCAAACTCACCATTTTGGTTACTGTCGACATATATTTTTATATTGGATAATTCTGCAACCGAAGTAGGATCAATTGAAATCTCGGCTTGCGCATTACTATGGTTGGTTAACGTATTTAACCAAATGACTTTATCACCCGCATTGATTTCTTGTCGCGTAGGTGAAGTCAGACTAATCACGTACTGTGGTGTAATCGTGACTTGAACAGTATTTGAAACGGCCTGACCAATCAAACCATCCCTTTGTACAAAACTTGCATACGCAGTATTGGTAATATTTTGCCCAGCAGCAGGCATCACAGCATAAGCGTGATTTACCAAAGCCATAGCGGTCGCTAAGCTTGAGAAAATAAGCTTGATCTTATGATTCTGTAACGGCTGAACTCGTTTAATCACGAAAATACCCCAATACCGAGCAAAAGCAAGTGAATGGGATAGGCACGAAAAAATGCCTATCCACAAAAGTTGTTATTAATGTTATGGCTTAATTATTGTCCATCGACCTTGACGCTGAACTTCATCGTCACGGTTTCAGAAGGTGCCAAGGCAAATTTCGAAGACTTCAAATTATTTGTAGTATTCGTCACTGTCCCTTTTGACACAGGTTCTAAAGCCGCAACTGGCGTTGAGCCCAAAGTGGTGTAACTTGGCACTGCATCGGTAATTTCAACATCAGTTACTGCTTGGTTACCGTCGTTCACCGCTTTAATTTGGTAAATGATACAAGCACCTGGTTTTGCCTGAAGAGTCGAAGTACCAAAGCTACCATCTGGCGTACCATCACAAGCAGCATCAAGTGCTTGTAGTTTTTCCAAACGTACCTGACCAATGTTGACTGTGGTCTTGTCTGTTACAGTAACTGCTGTTGGAGCTACCGTACCATTGAGATCACCTGTCGGCGTTACCGTAATGATCGACAAGTCGGCCTGACCTGCTGTTGCATTACTTGGCGCTTCAACTTTGACCAAGATGTTGATACTTTCTTTTGGAGAAAGACCATCTGTACCGTTGGTTGCCGTTAACCATGCATTAAGGTCAGCACCTGTAACCAACTCACTCGCATCTGCAATACCGTCATTGTTTTTATCAACATAAACAGAAGTTACAAAGCCTGTATTTGATGGATCATGCGTAACTGTAAACGGAAGTGTGCTACCACCAGAAACACCCTCCACAACGTTACCGTTGTTGGTTAAAGTGTGTTTATAAACAATGGTACCACCTGGTGCTACCTGACCTTGTTGGTCGGCCAAGAACGACAGTCCACGTACTGCTTCTACCGTCAAGTGATCTTTCATCTTGTCGGTTAAGCCTGTCGCAGGAGAGTTAATCGTAAAGACGATATCTTGGCTATTAGTAGGAGTCGCATCCGCTGAAGGTGTTACTTTGGCACAGAAATAAGCCGTTGCATTTGGCTGAATTGCGCCTGTGTTGGTTACTTTAGTTGATGTACATACACCACTTGAGTCCGCAACAAAGTATTCAACTGTCCAACCAGATGGCAATGCTTGCTCAGTACCAAAATTATAGTTATCTGATGTTGAACCATGATTTGTTACAGCAATAGGGAACGTAGCCGCCACACCAGGTTTAGTTGTTACGGTAGTTACAACATTACCAGAAACGTAAGCACCCTCACCCGTTAAGCCTGTATCGTCTTCAGTATAGTTTTTATTACCTTTACCGTTACTTAAATCGACTTTTGACGCTGTGATATTGGTAATTCTTAAAGTCACCGTATCTGAAGATGCAGGGGCATGTACAGGTGTAATGGTTAAGATTGTATCTAGACCAGGTGCTGTAATCGGGCCTGTATAACCATTTGGCAAAGTAATACGTGCAGAGATTTCAAGATGACCACCAGATGCCAATGGACCACTATCCACACTTGCATCACCATTAGTATCAGTTAATGGGGTATTACCATCTGATTTTAATAGCTCAACAATAGAACCCGCAGGTAATGCAGATTTATTAACTGTAATGTTATAGGTTTCAGATACGTTACCCAGATTGTGAATCCAGATATCTTCTGTAGAGCTTGAGGCACCAAATAAAACAGGAGAACCTTGTACTGCTGTTGTAGTGATCAAGTCATCTTTAGCGGTATTACCAGATACTTTTTGTGCATCCGAATAAGTATCGGTCGCGTTATCGTTGATCGTACCTGTATAAGTAGACTGTACAGTGACATCATACGGGTTAGTTGGTTGAGAAGTCTCAGTGCCTGGACCATCTGGATCAAATGTCGCAATGTTGGTAATTTTTCCTGCAGGAGCAGTACTATCTACCGTCACTTGGAAGGTTAATTTGCCCGTACTGTTGCGCGCCACAGAAGCAAGCACCAACTGCACTTTATTGCTCGTAAATTCGTATTTCGCTGCTGCCGCCGCTTCATCACCAGTCGCATCGGTCAATGCCGCAGTCTGACCGCTCCAACGTGCTGAACCTGCAACATAAGTCACACCTGTAGGTAAAACGTCTTCAATAGTTAAATTGGTTGCGTCTGCATTACCCGTGTTTTTATAGGTTAATTCATACGTTACAGTATCGCCACGTGCCACTGCCGTTACATTGGCAGACTTCGTCACTTGAATGACCGCACCTGAAACAATCGTTACGGTGTCCGTATTCTTTTTGGTTTTGTCTGCTACGACAGTAATGTACGTGCTTGCTGCAGACAGTTCTAATTGACCCGTATTGCCAGCTGTAGCTGTTGCGGCTGTTGTACCAACCACCACCAAGCCTACAGACTCACCAGCATTTAAAGTCACTTTTTGCCCAGCCAAATTCGTACCATTGTCTGGCACACCATCCTTATTCGCATCTAAATAAATAGCAATGTTCGAGAAGTCAAAATTATCCCCTGTCACATTCGCTAAACTTAGCGTGAATTCATCCGTTCCGTTACCCGTATTGGTCAATACGTGCGATAAAGTCACTACACCATTCGGGTTAGCAGTTGCGGTACGGTTCTGCTCAAGTGTGAAGCTACCCACTTGTAATACAGTCGTTTTTACTTCATTTGACGTCACTGTACGTGTAGTCGATGTGCCATCCACATACGATGCCGTAGCAATGTTACTAATATTCGTTCCCGCAGCAGGTGCAGCTGCATGCGTGGCACCTGTAGCGAAGAAAGCAAAGCCACCTAGAACTGTCGCAATAGACAAATAAAGGTTATTTCGCTTTGTTGTTTTCAAATTCATAGACATGAAAGTCCCCCGACTCCATCAGAATGATGTGTGTGAAATTTAGAAATTAATCGTTTGAAGTATTTACTTTGGCTTGCGCGCTAACCGTTACGGCTTTCTTTGCAGGTAGTTCAGCAATTTGCCACTGTAGAGCGCGGTATTCTTTCAATGGGACATTGACTAATTTGCCGTCTACTTTTTTCTTTAATGGCATTGCGGCAAAGTTGACCCCATCTGTGCTTGCTAGTGCACCTGAAGGTAAACTTGAACCCAAATATTGAGTATCCGCAGGGATAGGCAATGTTGCTTTTAAGCTTTTGATATTCCCTGTGGTGTTGTTGGTATAAGTCGCACGATATTCAATGACATCCTGCGGCTTAATCGAGTCTGCAGCTTTAAACTGTGCATTCCCTTTGTTATCGACAACTTTTTTGAAAGCTTTAAGCTGAATAGAGACTGGCTCATTATTGGTTGCTGCAGCTACAGCCATCGCATTGGCTGCAACTCCAACAAACATCAGAGCAATTGTCATTTTTTTCAGCATAGAATTTTTGTTTAACATGATTTTATCCATTGCAAACCAATGCGAATTTTTTGTGACACTAATCACTTTCTTTTAAATTAATGCAACAAATCTCAATGCAATATTAAACAAAAAACACACAAACAACCATACATTATTAAAAAAAAATGTTAACTGGTTCTCCTTAATAAAATACAAAGGGATACATACAGTCACACAATAATATTTATCTTATTGTTATTTATTAATATTTATTTTTTTAGTGAGTTTACATAAGGCAACATTGCTGTGCGATACAAAAACTTACATATATAAAAAAAATACAAAATGTGTAACTCTAGCCTGAATTTGTGCTTTTTATGTGCCACTCTATTGCATAAAATAGGAGCAATACCTGTCTTAAAATCATTCACATCAAATCTTCCATTTAATATATTTTTCAAACAAATACGCATAAATACCACTGAAAAAATATCAAGACGGATGGATAAAAAAAAGCCCCTTTATCTTACTCAGAAAAGGGGCTTTTCACTGCTCAGATGAACTAATTTGGAATCCTGACACAGAAACCAACTTGTCCTTTTTGCTTCGGTGCTAACACACCTGGAATCGTCCATTTTAACTGCCCTGAACTTTCCTGAGTTTGACACCCAGATGCCGTACAAGACATCGTTCCATAGACCGTACCAATTGGAACACTATCCTTTAAAACAATATCAACTAAATTTTTATTTGAATTATTGGTATAGGTGATTTGGTATTCTAAATAATCCCCCTTTGCTGCTTGGTTCGATACTGTAAATGGCGTTGTCTCATTACTCGGTGCTGGGCATGCTGTCGTTTTACGAACCAGTTTACTGATGTTTAAGCCAGCCGTTCCAATCGTCGTAATATCATTAACACTATTCGTTTCCTTCAGCGTTGCTGCAGTATAAGAGGCTTTTGCGTTCACTTTAAAGCTAGCAATGAAACGATCTCCTCCTTGAGCTGTTGTCGGAGAAATCACACGCTGAATCAAACAGACTTTTTCATTGGCTTTCATCGTTCGGCTCGCAAGCAAACTCTCGCCTTGATCTAACTGCCCATTACAGTTGCTATCCACATAAACCAAACTCTGCCAAGGCTGATTATTAGCGGGCTGTTGTTCTTTAGTTTCCGTTAGCGTTTGAACATTCATCACACTCTTAGCAGTTAACTCGTGTGGATAATCCACAACATCTCCCGCCACAATGGTTTTTTGTCCATTTTGGGTGAGAACTAACTGCAACTCGGCATCCCCAAATAAGAAGCCGTCATAACTGGTGACATTATTCGCTTTAGGAATAGTGAACTGATCATTGCTGCTATCAGCGGTCGCTGTGACCGTGCTTGCTTTTGCAGAACTTACCGAGTCAAAACCTGTCACATTACGTTGTACAAGACAAACATTACTACCTCCAGAAAAGACATCTTGTAATGTTTGGATTTTAAAATCGCCATTTGCATTCGTTGTAGTCGAGGCTAGAACCGTTTTGGTACTGCAGTCTTGCAACTCAACCACACTACCCGCTATGCCCACTTCACCTGTATCTACAACAGCGTTATAAGCCTTAGATGTATCTGAGGTCGTTCCGCTATTGTCATTAAACACTCGTCCAGAGAATACATAGCCAGCATTTTTGCTGTTGGTCACACGACAAACAAACTTGGACGCAAATTTCACATTCGCTGCTGGAATCGTTTGAGTCAACCCACTTAAACTACCCAAATTACCTGTACTATTGCCCGAAACAGCTGTATTCGTATCCGTACACTCTACCGTCTTGAGCGAATATAGCGTTGAGGCAGATTCAGCAAAACTAATTGCGGTATTTGGTGTCGCATAAGCCAATAAAGAACCTTGCTCGACAGGAGATGTACTTTTCTTTAAGCGTACCGATTGTGCCGTTCCAACCACTGTTGTCACCACCTCACCACTGGTAATGATTTCAGCATTGCTATTGGTCAAATTTGTAAAAGAGCCAAAGTTGAAGCTATCTGTGCCATTTTCAGATACTTTGTTTATCTCAAATGTTGGCTTTAAACAGGCATTGACTTCATTTAAACCAATACCAATATCATCCCCTGCAACACCAGAACTGGCATAGCTCTGAAACTCTGTGCTCACGACTTTTACACTTGTCACTGTCGTTGGCAATGTAATGGTAAAATTAATTGATCCAGGATCGGTTTGGTAAGACGTCAAAGCATATTCTGCTTGTGCAACTTGTGCTCCATTTAAGGCATTAAAAGTTGCCGTAGTGTTTGAACTTTTACCGGGTGTAACCAACACTGCATAAATAACGCCATCAACCAGCACTCGCATAGTTACACCTGTCGTATTACTACGCGGGCTACCATAAGACCAACTGAGTCGACCTTTTACTTGTAAAGCACCATTTGCTCCTGTGCCATACATCACCGTATTGGGAAGTATGCTTGGATTAGTCCCCGCCGTTTTCAGATCATAACTCTTAGCGGTCAACGTGTTATCAGCATCGTAGCTGGTAAATGCGGTATTCGAGACAAGATTGACAGCCTGACTAGATAGACACTGATTTTGCGAGTTTCCAGTTGTAATGGGCGTATTCTGCGTAATGGTCATGTTCGCAGTTGCACTGTTGTTAGCAGAGTTTCGGTCAAAAACAGTGGTTGAAATAGATGCCGTATTGGCTACAGCCCCAACTTTATAAGCCAACCCTGTTATGGTGAACTCTAAATAATTGACATCTTTCCCATTTGCAGGCAGGTTCAACCCATTCGCAGTTAAACTATTGCTACTTTCTGAAGTGACCATATTTGCAGTTGTTGGGCAAACAGCCGTGCCATACTTGGTACATGTCCAACTTAAACCCGCAATATTTGCAGGAACAGTATCTGTTAATATCGCATCGGTAACTGCCAATGCACCATTATTCCAAGCTTTAATCGTATATTTAACAACATCGCCCGTATTGTAAGTGGTCTTGTCTGATGTTTTTGAAACTTCTAGGTCGGCAGAGGCAAGGACGGTATCTTGGTCTGCTGTTGTACATGCACCTGTGGTGGAGTTAAATGAACGGGTAATACCGCTTGCATTTAAGGTCGTACAACTAACACCAGTGGATGAACCAAGTGTTGGCAGTTCAACTGTCGCTGTATTAGTAACTGTACTGCCTGCGGCCGCATCCACACGTGCAGTAACTAAAATTTCATAGAATTCACCAGCAGCTAAAGCTCCAGTATCAATCGAGCCCAAACCACTGAGAGCTGGGGCAGTGGTACATTTATTATTGGCAGCTGTACTACTACAGGCCACAGCTGTGGCGGTTAAGCCTGTCCCGACTACATCTTTCAGCAAGGTTCCTGTATACGTATCAGGCCCAGTGTTGGTCACACGAACGGTATAGATCGTTGAGTCACCTGAATAGACTTGAGTTTTACCATTGGTTTTAGAAACAACTAAATCCCCAACCATCGAGTCAACACTAGAACTGCTAAACACAAAAGCATCACGTAAGGTACTATCATTTGATCCCTTCGTAATGTTTCCAGATGTTTTGTCCGTACGTACATAGACATTAAATTTCAAAACTGTAATCGGAGCAGAAGTTAAAACCTGAATACTTCCAGATGCCCCACCATCACTAGCCGTTGGGCCAAGTGATGTAGAGGTATTACGAATCTCACCATTATTAGTCACAGAAAAGTTGATGCCCGATAAAGCATATACATCACTGACATTCGCAGTTGTTGTTAATTTAAACTGTGCAGAAATACCAAAACGATCAACAACCTGACCATTACTTGTAGTCGTTCTCACCCCCCCCAATCCAGAGATATTAATGATTGGATTTCTAACAGGTCTATCCCAAGTTAAAGTCACCTCCCCAGCTTGATAGCCCAACCCATTGTTTACTGTTGAAGTGTTTGCTGCACTGCCAACAAATCGACTGGTATCCACAGTCATACGTAAACCGTAGTTTGAATTAATATCAATCCCTTGGTTGGGTAAAGTCCGAGTAGACGAAAAATGAGAACTAAGAGGACTACCTTGATCAGCCAATCGAGTATATACAGCTAATGCAGAACTACTCGCTGTAGAATCTGCACCAAACACCAAAGCTGGCGCATTATTTGAATCGTAGAGTTGATTTGTTAATGTGTAATCAACATTGATTTTTGGAAAATAATTTAAGGAACCAGTATTATCATTCGGGTTATTTGCATTAAATACATAGGTATTTCTTTGTGCTGATACCGTCCCTCCCACATAAGGTGTTCCTGTATAGGAATTCGACATAATCTCAAGTGTAGGCGTTGCAGCATTTACAAGCGTGACAAAAAGTAAACTCGTAATGAATAATGACAAAGTACGAAGTGTGTGCATGAGTTTGAGCATCTGTGAATGCGTAGCACTGCAATTCCTTGCTTGTTTATTAATTCCCCACATATTTCACCCCAAACTCTAAGCTATGACTTTCATTGCTTTTTATTGCCGCAACTGAACCCTTAATTGCACCCGACTGTCCAAGTGTAGGCGCGCTGAGCGAACCAGACTCACAACTTGTACAAGTTGGTGCTTTACTCATCACCATCGCTTCAGGCGTATAGTCATAAAAATTAAATCGCCCAATGGCCGAAGCCCCCAAGTTTTTCACTGTCAATTGGTACAAAACACATTGCCCAGAACCATCTGAATTACGCGTGATCGGTAACACATTTGAGGTATACGCCGTATCCGCTACACCATCACAATTATTATCCTTGGCTTGTAATTTAGTTAGACGCACAGGCGCACTGGTGATGGTGGTAATATCTGTTGCTGTGTCTAATAACGTACCTGCACTATTTTTTAGGCTAATCACAGAGGTATTTACCACTCCGACCGTGTTATATGCGGTATTCTCAACTTTATTAAAAATACGAATCTGTGCTTTGCTGCTAAGAATAGAAGCATTCACAATAGATAAGTTTTGAATAATCGGGTCAGACGCGTCTAACTGCCCATCATTATTGGCATCATAATAAAGTGTTGTTGTAAAACCAGTTCGATCATTCAATATGCTTAAAGTATCTGTTGTAGATAGCACAGACGTTCCCCACGGTTTTAAAGTGTGGGTATAAACAATACTGCCCCCCGGTGCAATTTGCCCTCGCAAATCAGGTTCTAAACTCACACCCCCTTGACTCGCATTTGAGTTAATCGTAATGGCGTTTTGAATCACGTCATAACCATTACTTGGCGCTGAGGTCGGCAAACTAGAAGAAGCCACTTTAAAATAAATTGGAATCGGTTGTGTTGTCGTTTTGGCATCTGCCCGAATTTCAACCACGGCACAATACAACTGTGACTCGCCGTTGTTGAGCAAACGCGTTGAAGCAATTTCTGCCCCAAGTACCGAACAGTCTGTAGTCGATGTAGCAAAATAGCGTACCGAGCTGACATCGCTTGGCAGTGCCACAGTTGCAAAATTATTGTCTGCATCAGCGCTAAAGTTATATGTGGTCGCTTGACCTGTATGGCGTACCGTGAGTGGAAACACCACCGTTTGATTGTTCACTGCAGCTAAGGTTTTCCACGGCGAACCTCCATTCGACACATTGCCATTTCCTGTACCATTTGCGCTGGCTTCTGGACTATTCATCAAGTCCACCAGACGAGAGGCTGTACTTTGAATCAACGATGTCTGATCTTGTACTGTATCTGTTTTACTACTGTCCGCAATTGATTGTGCTTTAGGTACAATGCTATAGGTCGTGTTGGCTGTATCCACAAAATCCGCGGGGAATGTAAGTTTTACAATAATCGGAAGCTTCGCGCCCGCATCGAGTGACCCCGTATCAACAATGCCGTCATTGTTACTATCAAATAGTGGCGTAACACCATCTGCACGATAGAGTTCCAACACACTGCCTGCGGGTAAATTATGGCTGTTAAAACTTAAATTAAACCGATCAGCCACCGTTCCTGTATTCCAGACATAGTTTTCAAAGACAACAGTTCCACCACTACTCACCGCTGATTTAGTTAGTGTATCTGCGCCACTAACACTATTTGCATCAGCATTGATCACCACCCCATAAGTAGGCTTAATGGTTAATACGGCGGTGTTCGACTGTGTGCTTAAATTTACTGTTGTGGAAAGACCGTCATGGTCATAGTCCATATTGGCCAAGTTTGGAATTTCACCCGGCGCTGTACGCGCCACGCGAACACGGAACTCAATATAACCTTGCGCATTGGCAGGTACATTGGTGATCTGTGCGCGAATCGTTTTACCATCCGTATCAAGATAATAATTGATGCCTGTCGGATCATTTGTCCCTGTCGCAGAATTCAGTGCTTGTCCATTCCAGTTTTCATTACCCGTGACATAGGTCAATTGCGTCGTATCCAACAGGTCGCTGATATTGACTACACCACTGTTATTGCCGTTATTAAAATAGGTTAAACGAACCGTTGCAATATCACCATTTACGACGCTTGTTTTATCAAAACTCTTGGTTAAGCTTAAAACCGCCTGATCGGTGATACGAGATGTATCAATATTATTTTGACTCAGGCTCGGCTGTTGTGTAGACGTCGCTACGAGTTGAATCTGACTGGTGCTATTTACAGCTGCTGTTGAAGGGATGATTGCTTTAATAATCAGGGCAACCGCTTCCCCAGCATTTAAGCTATATTGGGTAATTGGTGTCGTATTATCTGGGACACCATTGCGATCTGCATCCAAATAAATTTCAATATTGTTATGGGTAAAACTGCCACCTGTAACTTGACTTCCCAATAAATTATAAAGATCGCGTTCATTGCCTGTATTGGTTAAAATATGGTGATAATAAACCGCCTGACCCGGACGTACATATTCCGTGCGGTTATCCTTTAAACTGAGGTTATAAACTGGAATCACCGTGGTTTGAACCAAGTTGGAACGTGCCACTTGAACTACGGTAGAGCCTTCTTCTTTGTATTCACCCACCGCCATGTTACTGATGACCAAAGCATCAGCTAAAACCCACGTCGACGCAGTTGCCCCCAATAAGCCCAACATCGCCATACGCAAATTTCGAATCATTTTCTTTTCTGCAAACATTTTCCGAACCTACGCTTAAGGGTTAACACGAATAACAAAGTAGAAATTGGCTTCTTGATTTGGATCTAAACTACTTACCAAAGCGGAAACTTTGTCACCTGAAGATAAATTTGTTCCAGTCGGAACAATGACTGGCGTGCCTACTAGGCTGGTATAGGCTGGGACAACATCATTAAATTGCACATTTTTCACCACGGAACTACCATCATTTTTCAGCGTTAGCTTATACACTACACACTGGTTCGGCTTAACCGAAACCAACTGAGTGGAATAACTCAAAGATGCTAAATTACTGGTTGTACAGCTACTATTCACAGCTTGTGTTTTCAGTAGTTGCAGATGCCCTGTTGCAACCGTGGTTACGTCAGTATTTTTTAAGTTCTCTAAATGAATGCCATTAAAGTCAGAAATCTCGACTAAAATATCAGCCTGACTCACGACCCCTTCAGTTGCAGAAGGCGCTGCTTGAACTTTGAGTAATAACTGAATATCAGCCTGAACCACTAAACCCGTACTACCCAAAAGCTGATTTAAACTGGTTGTTGCGCTTATAATTTGGTCTGCACTATCAATTTGACCATTTTTATTCGAATCATAATAAAGGGTATAAACAAAGCCATCATTTTTCAGTGGAACCACTTTCAAATTCACTTGAGAACCTGCATTTGCACCTTCTGCCATATTGCCCAAATTCTTTAAAGTATGCGCATAGACAATTGTGCCGCCCACACTTACCTGACCTTGCTGATCATTGGTTAACGTGAGTACGCGTGCCACATTACTTTCAATTTGGTTCTTAATGGAGTCCGCTTGTTGATTGACAGGCGATTGAATCGCAAACCAAATTGGTGCTGTAAAATTCTGTTGGCTTGCATCAACATCAACCACCGCACAATAGCTCTTGCTCGCACCCGCAGCTAAAGTACCTGTATTGGTAATCTGCTTACCCACCGTTTGACAGCTGGCATCCCCCTCATAAAATTTGACGCTAAAACCCGTTTTGCTGGTCGGCATGATATTGGCTACATCAATCACGCTAAATGAAGCATACACATTATAGTTATTGGCTTGAGTTGAATTATTCTTTGCCACCAAAGGAAAAACGGCTTTCCCGGAAACCACTTTAACTGTCCGCAAAGGTTGGCCTGCACTATCCACGACACCCACACCTAATCCCGACTGATCGGCGTTGTATAAGTCACTACTGCTGGATGCTGCTGTTAAGCTTGTAATTTGGTTTCGAATTGGGTCAGAGGCGGAGCTCGAAGCAATGGATGTCGCAACCACATCAATATTGATATCACTGACACTGCTGGTACACCCCGTAGAAGCAGACACCCCAAGCTGAATTTGTTTCACTGCTGCATTGGAAATTGAACCCGTATCCACTTTACCGTCGCCATTGGTATCTGTGAGTAAGGTTTTTCCATCCTGTGTGTAAAAATTAACTTTGGCACAGCTAGGCAAATTACTTGAGCTATAGCTTAAATTATAAGTATCTGTCGTATTACCAACGTTCCAAACATAGTTGTTAAAGAAAACTTCTTGGCCGGGTTTTAAACTGGCTTGGATCACCAAGTTATCTGGACTGCTATTCGGGTTGCCTAAGTTCGTTGCTGAACTGGATTTATTATTTAAAACCACACCATAGACAGCCGCCAAGTTATAAATCACGGTATTGGAAAAACTGCTTAGTTTTACAGTGGTGTTATCCGTGTCATATTGCACAAAACCTGCTGTGTTTGGAATTTTATTGGCAGCACCTTGTTTGACTTTGGCTTTAAAACTGAGTGTGCCTGATGTGAGTGGTGCAACCGCTGCAATATTCGCTTCGAGACTCTTTCCATCCGCTTTGAGCTGATAAGCAATCCCTGTATTGGCCGATGCTTCTGTATCATTAGCATCGGTTAATGCCGTGGTATTTTGGTTCCAGATTGCTGAGCCTGCGACATACTCTAAAGAATCATCCAATACATCTTGTAATACCACACGACGTGTTGCTGTCCCTGTATTTCGATAGGTCAAGGTATAGGTAATCTGATCCCCTATATTTCCTTCGCTTGCACTCTGGGCCTTCATCAGTGAAATCACAGCATCATCGACTACGCGAATCGTATCTGTGACTTGTGCAGAAAGCGTCGTATTTTGCTGGCTCACCGCTTTAAGATCTAAACTACTAAGCTGATTAAACGACACACTGGTCGGAATACTGCCCACTATCACGATAGCTAAAGATTGACCCGCATTTAGCTCAATTGAACCTGTCAATAAGTCTTCGGTATTGTCTGGTAAACCATTTTGATCGCGGTCTGCATAGACCTTAACATTACTTAAATCAAAATTATCGCTATTACTTTGCACCAAGCTAAGTGAATATTGATCAGTCGTGTTACCCGTATTGGTTAACACATGTGGAAGGTTTACCACGCCACCAATCACACCATATTGGTTTTGATTTTGTACTAAAGTTAGTGCATAGGTTTTTTGCACTTCCAATGCCACAGGATTGGAATTAACCAATAAGACATTCCCCATCTCATCAGTATAGTCCCCAGACGCAACGTTAGAAATATAGCTTCCAGGCTGCGGAAATGCGTGTGCTTCTAATGAAAAAAAAAATATAAACGTCAGAGCAGAAAATTTCTTTTTGTTAATTTTCATATGAATTAGCCAGCAAAAGTACAAACTATGTCACAATTCTATACTATTTTGTATCATAGTTGTTATTGTGTTTACACATTTATGAGATAAATTTTGTACAGCGCCATTTCGTAATTTATCCATCATTCAAAGCTGGTCGAACTACAGATATAAATGACCGATATATCCAACTCAACATCCCCCCTTCAGCCGCTTACAACCTCCAAAGCAGAAGGCACATAAAAGCAAACCCTGATGGCTACCCTATCCTCTTTGCGCAAAAAACAACGCCCAATGAAATTCATTGGGCGTTGATGTGGAACAAGACTCAATCTAATTCAAAACTAAGCCTTCTAGCGAATAAGCTTACAACGTATGTTGATCCTTGACATCTTCAAGAACATCATCGAGCTCTTCTGGATTTTTCATTAAATGTAGAATAGACAAAATCAGTCCACCCCATAAAAATACCATTGAAATAATCATCATCACGATTGCTGAAGTATTCATATATGCTCTCCTAGCGATCTTTCATTTTACTGAGTATGACTGCAACGACAGCACAGAAAATCACACTGCCCCACCCAAAGACGCCTTGTAGACTCATGCTATAAGTATCGTAACCATTTTTCACCAAGTTAAATACAGTCATGCTCAACGTGATTAATAAGATCAGCGAAGTAATAACTGTTAAAGTGAAATCCCAGCCTTTACCCAATTGAATGGTCGAAATACGGTTTACGTGATCACGAAGCTCACGTAAAGCAGAGCGCTTAAACCAAGCCACACTGATAATCGACAACAATGCACCACCGATAATCCCAATATTATTGATAAAGTGATCCACGATATCTACCAATTTAATCGCATTCACACTTGAGAATAAGATCACCGATACCAGTGCACTACCACCACCAATAATGGTCACTGCTTTTTTACGGCTCCATTTTAGCTTGTCCTGCATCGCAGCAATTGGTACTTCCAAGATACTCACCATGGAAGAAATACCTGCGACAAACAATGACGAGAAGAACAACAGACCGAATAAATCAGCACCTGCACCCAAGCTTGAAATGATTTTTGGAAACGCAATAAATGCCAGACCAATACCACCACTGACGACATCTTGTACTTCTTTACCCGCCGCATGTGCCATAAAGCCCAATGCTGCAAAAATACCAATACCCGCCAAGATTTCAGTTGAAGCATTGGCAAAACCAACGATCAGACCCGAACCCGTTAAGTTAGTTTTCGGCTTTAAGTAAGAGGAATATGTCACCATGATCCCGAAGCCAACGGAAAGCGAGAAGAAAGTATGACCATAAGCCGCCAACCACACTTTATAGTCCATCATCGCCGACCAGTTCGGTGTAAAGAATGCATTTAAGCCTTCTGCTGCACCTGGTAAACGAAGCGATTGCACCACTAAAATGGTAAATAAAACAAATAACAGAGGCATGAAAATCTTATTCGATAATTCCACACCTTTTTTCACCCCACCAAACAAAATAATTAAGGTCAGTGCCCAAATTCCCACGATTGGCCAAAATAAATGACTCACAAACTGTAAATCGAAACCCGTTGCTTTCGACGTTTGTAAGTAGGTATTAAAGAAGAAACTTTCAGGGTCGCTGCCCCAAGCCTGACCAATCGAGAAGTAAACATAGCTTCCCGCCCACGTCAGTACGCTGGCATAGTACAAACCAATGATGATACACACACAGACTTGCCACCAACCTAATGTTTCACCGCCTTTAAACAAAGCCCGATAGGCTTTAGGCGGAGAACCTGTACTGCGATGCCCTGTTGCATAGTCTAAAAATAACAGGGGTAAACCTGCCGTAATCAACGCCAATAAATAGGGGATAAGAAAGGCACCACCGCCATTTTCATAAGCAACATAAGGGAAACGCCAAATATTACCTAAGCCTACAGCCGAACCTACAGCTGCAATAATAAAACCAGATCGTGATGTCCAGTTTTCACGAGTTCCTGACATAAAACACCTAAACCTAGACACTTTTTAACTGCTTTTTATTTGCTTATCTCGCAAGTAAAAAGTGCCATACAATATTAATCTTGAGTGTTTGATTTAGCTTCGACCTTTTGGGTACCCGGTTCTAAATGACAAACAGAGAAGTTTTCACAAGACCTTGGTTAAAGTGTGTCGATTAAACTTCCCTTTTATATGGTTCAACAATACTCACTTTTATAAAAATATTCTGTAATTTCTGCTTCAAATATTCCATTTTTATAATATGTACTGATTCAACCGTTCAATTTATCAGCTTATTTATTGTACTGTTTTGGTTATGAATTAACAAACTTTTTAGAATGATTTGTTTCCATTATTTATTAGCTAAACTATTTAGAGGAATCACAAAAGCCAAAGTAGCAATGAGCACATCTCATATATTCTAATTATCTCTATTACGCCATATTTGAAAAATATATTTTTCACGTTTTTATTCAAATATTATCAGAGAAGAAGATAAACCCATGATCATGTGACCTATGTGTTAAAACTATAAACCATTGTCCTCCCCTTATCTCACCTACATTATCCATATCCTCATTTCTTTAGTATCGAACAGATATTGAGCAGTCCATTTCATTCTGAATAAAATTAAAATTGCTTAAAATAGAAGCTCTCCAACATCAGTAGATCTTCTATGATCCCAAGTTAAATCGCTCCAAAAGCCTATTTATTTACATGAAGAATATTCCTATTTTATGAAAAAATCATTTTTGTCAGTTTAGGCTTACATGCATCGTCGTTAAACCCGCTATGACACACATCGCTCATCACGTATATTTAAAACATCAGGAGACAGGACGTTTCCCAAACGAAAAACAACAATAATCAGTTTGAGCATCAGGATGTGAGATATGACAGGAGTTGTATCTAAGCACTGAAATACAAAGAAACCTCGACAGGATGTCGGGGTTTCTTTTTATTTACCTATATATATTAAAGTTTAATATAGGTTCGAAAGCCTCGGCTTGCATAGTATGAGGCAGCACCATTGTGATAGCTAAATGTCCGCCCATAACGTCGATCACAGAAAATCGCTCCACCCTGTTGGCGTAGTTCATTTGGTGTTTCGACCCAACTGGATGTTTTCAAATCAAAACTGAACAATTGCTGTAAAGCATAATACTGAGATTCAGTCATAAGCATCACAGCATGTTCTTTAACCCAATCCATCACCGTATTTTCAGGAGGATGATCTTTACGCGTGAGTAAAGCCTCCTGGTCATAGCACATACTCCGCCGCCCTTTTGGCGATTCAAGTGCACAGTCAAAGAAATACAATGCTTGAGTATTCGGCAATACAGCCACATCTGGCTCACCACCACTAAGCTCCATGTGATGTAATGACCATAACTTATCTGGCTGCCCTAAAAGTTGTTCATGGATATCTGCCCAGCGGATATGCTCATGACGTTCCATATGTGTCTGAAAGCGTTGTTTCAAAATTTTGAATAGATTATTGGCTTGTTGAGGGTCGAGTTGCTGATGCACTTTAGTCATTCTTCTTATCCTGCTTATTTTAAGCATCTATGAGCATAACATTGGCCATGCAAATTGAGCACATCACTCGCATTACGTTGTTGTTCAAAAATAAAAGGCCCTCTGTTTGAGAGCCTTTTATTTCATTCATATCATCAAGACGGTGCCTTGACTGAGCTTGAAACTTTCACTTGAGACGTTACAGTTTCTTCAGCGTTATTCAGACGAATGAAAGAGACGGCAATTGCAGCAATAATTGCTGGAATAGCAACTGCAATAAAGTTCATTTTATGCGGTAGCTCCATTCCCAGCAGCACCCCAATGACAATTGGTCCGACAATCGCACCAACACGCCCAATGCCAGATGCCCAACCTAAACCTGTTGAACGAACAGCCAGCGGATAATACTGCGCTACATAACTGTATAATAAAATACTACAGCCTATCGACGCAGCTCCTGCAAGAGCAACCAATAGATAAATCACAGGCTGGGGTGAATTAAAACCTAAACCAACAAGCGCGACTGCGCCAACAATCAACATACTGATAATGACAGGTTTCAAGTGGAAACGGTCTGCAAGAATACCCCCTCCTGCTGTTCCAATCACCGCACCAATATTCAAAGAAAGTAAAAACATCAAACTACTCCCCATCGAATAACCCGCAGCCATCATTAGTTTTGGTAACCAACTGCCTAAGGCATACACCATCAATAAGCACATGAAAAAGCAGCACCAAAATAAGATAGTGCCTCTAGCACGGCCATTCTTAAACAAGGCAGCGACAGACGCATCTGGCACTTTTGCTTCATTCAAGATTAAAACAGTATTTGGCGACACCGTCTCGTCAGGAACCAAACGTTGAATAATATTACGTGCTTTTTCAGTTTGTTGAGCTTTCACCAAAAAAGTGACTGATTCAGGTAAGAATTTCCATAAAATTGGGATAAAAAGTAATGGAATACCTGCAATGAAGAACATAATTTTCCAGCCAAACGTCGGGGTGAATGCTGCACCTAACAATGCCGCCATAATGCCACCCATGGCATAACCACTAAACATGGCTGTCACCAAAGTGCTGCGAAATTTTTGTGGAGCATATTCCGAAGTCAGCGCAACCAAATTAGGTAAAACCCCGCCAATCCCAAGACCAGCAATAAAACGTAAAATACCAAACTCAGTAGGTGTTGATGCAAAACCACCTGCAAACGTGAAACCGCTAAACAAGGTGACACAGATAATAATAACTTTTTTTCGGCCAATTTTATCCGCCAACATCCCAAATAGCATTGCGCCAAACATCATACCTGCTAAAGCAGTACTGGCCAGCATACCAGCCTGTACTGCCGTCATTCCCCACTCTTTCATTAAGAGCGGTAAAGCAACGCCATTAATGGCTAAATCATAACCGTCAAATAAGACGACAAATAAACACCATAAAACAACCGTTAGATGAAAGGGTTTAAACTTCGCCTGATCGATTACAGCATTTACATTCATTGTTGTCGCTGTCATTTTTTCCTCACCTCCAATTGTGAGCTTTATTATAAAAAGTGAATCATTGTTCACTTTTATATAAAATGAATCATTATTCATTTTTTGTCTATAAATAAAGCAATCAAAACTGCACTTTTTGGAAAAACTAGACTAAAGTTGTATAAAAATGCGGTAAAACGATTTGCACTTTTTCAAATTCTTTGATAAATGGTAGATATTTCACATAATTTTAATTTATATAAATGTATTTTTGTATAATTTAGCGCATATTCTCCGCTCTCATTCTCTTCTTTCCTCTATATTTCGCTAACCGCATAATAAAAAAAGCCCCCTAACTTAATCGTTAGGGGGCTTTTGAATAATGAGCTGGCGATGACTTACTCTCACATGGCAAACGCCACACTACCATCAGCGCTAAGAGGTTTCACTTCTGAGTTCGGGAAGGGA